>NZ_BAAGZP010000002.1:0-92739 GCF_054778355.1 Saccharopolyspora tripterygii
TTCCAAGCGAGGCCGAAGCCTCACACATCAGGTGTCAACCAAACCCTGGGCAGACCCCACAAGGGCACAGCGCCGCCTGCTGCAGTTTTGGTGTGATTTCCTCAAACACGGGAGATTACACGCGCTTGGGGGTTCAAGTCCCCCTACCAACCCGCTTCTGCGCATGTATCCCAGATTCGAGCGCGTTGAGAGCCCGCGCACCGCACCAGGTCCGGTATCGCGCTCCAGCTGTCGCTGAGCCGTTCGCCAGGTCCACAACCTTGTCCTTTGCTTTTCGACTTGTGCCTTCTCCCATGACCGCAGCGAGCCGTCCCTGATGGGCCAGACGAAGGTGCGACGGATTTGCGGAATCCAGAGCTGGCGTTGTTGGCCAGCGACGGCTCAGCACAGTGCTACGCGGCTGAGCATGGAACTCTGGGGAGGAGCAGATAGTTGTAGCGGGTGGTCTCGGGATGGTTCACCGAACGCAGGCTGCGGTCCCAGTCGCGCAGGTATCCGGACCACACGCACGACAGGCCCTCGGTGAGCTTGCCAAGATCAAAAACAGCCATTCCAAAACTCCGCGGTCAAGGTGTCCATGAGCGGCATGCTTGACTCCGGGAAGCAGAACAAGAACAGAAAAAGAGGGCTTCCGCTGGCTCTGACCTGCGGAAACCCTCTCACCGGTCGGGACGGCGGGATTCGAACCCACGACCCCTTGACCCCCAGTGGCGTCCACAGGAGACACAAACCTGCGAAAACCGAGAAACAGCAGCAGGACCCGGTGCGGCACACTTCAGTTCTGCGACGTTCACCGCAGTACGGGACGGCACAAACCTCCCGGTATCCTCCCACCACCCAGTGTCAAAAACAGTAGGCCCTAACACCATGCCGTGGCGAAGCGCATCGTCGACGTGCCACACTTAAGATATTCGGGAGCTGTCCGACTCCCTTTCGCGAGATTGCAGATGACGATTCCGCCCAGTGGTACGACACCGCTGAGCGGACTCCAACAGGTCAGAGATCAAATCGTCCGGACTTCACGTCGCTGATGAACGCAGTCCACTGCTCGCGCGTCGTTGTGAAGTAGCCCTGGTCCCGGTTCTTGGTGTCGCGGACCGCGGCGTCGTCGCCGATCCGCCCTACCTCCACGCAGTTTTCGACCTGCGTGCTGCGTAACGACTTGCGCCAGCCTGTCGGCGTCGTGTTGTGCATCATGTGCGCTCGTCTCCCCTTGTTCTCACACCAGGTTGCCAATGAAAGCGGTTGTTTCCTCCGCGCCCAGCGCAACCTGTTCCACCCTCGGCAGGGCGGCCTCGTAAGCGGCAACATCCGTAGGCTCATGGAGATACAGGGCACTCACGCGGTTCTCCACGCAGACGACGGAGTCCCGACCCTTGACTTCGAACAGGCTGAACGGACCTTCCAATCCCGCGTGCCAGCCAGTCTCGATCGGAACTACGCGAAGGGTCACATTTGATTGCTCGCTGAGCTTAAGCAGCTCTTTGAGCTGGTCGCTCATCACTTCGGGACCACCGATGTCTTGCCGTAGCGCTGACTCGCCGATGTAGGCGACCAGCTTCGCGGGCTCCTTGCGGGTGAGCGCGTTCCTGCGTCCCAACCTGACCGCCACGCGCATGTCAATCTCTTCCTCGGGCACGCCGCCGGTGGTCATGATCGCGCGGGTGTACTCCGCCGTTTGCAACAGCCCAGGGACCAGCAGGGGCGAAACGCTGGTGATCGACGTCGCGTCGCGCTCGATTTCCAGCAGCGTAGCCATCTGGCGCGGCTGTTCTGGCATCCCAATCGAGAGCCAATGCGGACCGTCCGGCTCCCGCGCAAGTTCCAAGATCTCCTCACGCGCTTCGGCAGGAGCCTGCACAGCCTGCAGGTAGGCGGCTACGTCTTCGAGCTTCGGCGACCGCTCGCCGGTCTCCCACCTCGACACGGTGGTGTGGCTGGTGTCAAGGAGCTCACCAATCGCGCGCAACCCGAGACCGCTTTGCTCCCGGGCCTTGCGGAGCTCAGCACCAAGAGCTCGAGCCTTGGGCGTCGTTCGAACGGTGTTGCCAGCCATGCACCAGAGCATATCCAGCCGCGCACGCACTTGGGGAGATCACCTGATCGCGGCATTGCACCCAGTGTTGCCACCTGTCAACTTTGTAACCGTTACGCGGTTACAGCAATCACGACACGTATATGACCTTGACCACCTGGGGAAGCTATGAGTTACCGCCCGCACCCGTTCACGTGGTGCCCTAGCAATGGTTCGCGGCACGCCACCGCTCAAACGGCACCCCGCGAGGGCGAGCGGTTCGAAACGCTCTGCGGAGAACCAGCGACCGCTGACCGCAGTGACCAGGCTTGGTTCTGGCAAACCTGCGCAGCCTGCGACGCACGCGCACACCACCTCGCCGGACTTCCCATGCCACCTACGCAATCGGCAACTCACCCGGCGCCCCGATGAACTCCCTCGATGCAATCGCGACGGCCCTCTCGGCAGCCATCGCGTTCAGCAGCCACCCGGCCATGCGAGGCACGCCATGATCACCTTCTACGTCCTGTTCGCGATCCTCGTGGTTCTGCCCTGGGCAGCGGTGATCGCAGACCTTTCGCTCGTTCGGCAAAGGCGTGCGACGCGCCGTGCGCGGCGTACGACTCGCCAGATCTGGGCGCGACACCCCGAAGCGCGACCGAGCTGCACGAACGAGCACCTGCCCGCCCCGGAATCACTTCCCCTCGACCGAGGCGGGCAGGCCATGTACTCCACCGCCGGTATCGGCACGCCAAACGAGAAGGGCCGATGAGCACGATCATCCTCGCTCGGCCGAGGCCCGAGTTGTTCGGGCAGTCCCGCCAGATCATCCATGTGTTCCTCGCCGGCCAGCACAACGCCTGCGATCGGCGCCGAGCTCTCTGCGGATTCTCCGCACCCGCAACCCTTCTCTTACCCGTCGCGGAGATTTCCGGCATGGGCTGCGAACTGTGCCTCGCAGCCCTCCCCACCAATCCACATCCCGGCGACGCGACGAGCGCGAACCTGCCGCCCGCTCCCCCGCCGAGCGCCGACGGCACGGCGTATGCCATCGGACTCCGCGGCGAACGCGTGCGACACCGCCTCGCGCCCAACCCTGTGACGACCCGATTCGAGGGACGCGACGCCGTTCTCTGCGCCTGCGGCGTCATCGGCTTCCTCGCACGCGGCACACCACCAACCGGCTACCAACCCTGCCCACAATGCAACCCCGACCGGAGCGCACCGTGAACCACCTCGTCTGGCGACAGTCCGGACTCGACGCCCACAGCCACGCCTACCCCGCCCAAGGCGGGTTCATCCCGAGTGGTGTCTCCTACGCGCCCGAACTTGGCGAGGTCGAATATCGGGTCCCGATCTGCGGATATGCGCATCCGGCCGCATTCGTCATGCCCCACGGTTCAGGCACACCCTGCGATGCATGCCAGCAACTTGTCGAACCGTTCCCGTACCTCGTCGGTACCGTCTCGCTGCCGGCGACATCCGCACCCGGAGAGCTTCACACCGCCAGCTGAGGTCAGCTGGGCAACCAGAGACCGCTCGACCGCCGGAGAGTCCGATTCGGGGCTCCTGGCGTCCCCGGAGTTGGGAGTGCCATCAGTGTGGTGACCACGTCGTCGACCGGCCCGTGGTGTTGCCACAGTGGATCGCCGTGGGGGTAGTCCTCGGCGCGAAACCGCGCGCCGAGGGCCTCGTTCATCGCCCGCACGGTGTAGGTGTCGACCACGCCGCTACGGAAGCGCTCGGCGTGAATCGCCAGGATCTCCCGGCCGTCGGCGTCGGACAGGTGCAGGAAGCGAAATCCGGCGTTGACGCTTCGTCGGATGGCCGCGATGTGCGGTGTTTCGTCGCTGGTGGCTGTGATCGTCACGTCGGTCCCCCGAAGTTGAAGGTGCTTGGACCGCTCCCCCGCCCGGCCGTCCGAGCTCGCGCGGCATGGCAATCACGCTAAACCACCAGCACGGTTAGATCAAGGTTAGTTTGAGGTTAGCCGTGTCGCTAGTAGACATCTAAGGCCGATCTAAGCGACCATGGTCGGGTCCGTGTTCCTCACTTCTGTGGAGGCTGTCGTGCAGCTTCGGAAGCTCTGCAAGGACCCTGAATCGAACCCCGGTGGCTGCCAGACCGTGTACCTGGCTGAGAACGGCATGTTCGCCGTCCAGGGACTCGAGATGGACCCCGAGACCTACGCCAACATGGAAAATGTTCTTCCTGGTGAAGGCGGGGTGCTGATCAAGCCGGAGATCATCCTGGAGGCCGCGCGGCTCTACCAGGAGCGCTCCGCGTGAGCACGACCTCGGACCCGCGGCCGGGCATCGATTCTCTGTGGGATGGGCTGGTCAACTTCAAATACTCGCTGTTCCGGCTGGAAACACTGCAGCAGTACTCCGGTAGCAGCGAGGACGAGGCCATCGCGCAGTGGCGGCGCACCGGCACCATCCCCCTCACCGATGAGCTGCGGCAGTGGTGCGAACGCATCGATCGCCGTGTCAAGGACGGGTGCCGTGCACAACGCGTCCACGTCGTCACCGAACCACTGACCGACTACATGCGCTTCGAGCTGGCCTCCTACGAACCCAACGTGCAGGCCGGTGAAGACGTCCGGGTCATCCCCGTACGCGAGGGGCAGTGGCCCGCTGACGTGCCGTTCGAGTCCGACTTCTGGCTCATCGACTCGCGTCGGCTGTTCTCGATGCGCTACGCACCCGACGGCCAGTGGCTCGGAGCCGAGCTTGTCACCGATCCGCAACAGATCGCCGACGCCTGTGCCATACGCGATGCCGCGCTGACGCAGTCACTACCCTGGCGTGACTACCACCCACGCTGACCACGAGGAGTACGCAGCACCGTGCCGGCCCCGAACACGCCACAACGAGCCCTGCTCGCCCGACGTCTTCGCGAGCTGCGCGCTGCTGCGTTCACCTCCGGCAGCGCCCTGGCCCGCCACCTCGGCTGGCACCAGACCCGTGTCTCGAAACTCGAACAAGGCAATCAGCGACCCACCGACGACGACATCGCCCAGTGGGCCCACGCTGTCCGCGCCACCCAAGAACAGCTCGACGAGCTCTACGAGCTCGCCAGCGCCGCGCGCATCGAGTACGCCACCTTCCAGCACCGATACCGCCAGCACGGCGGCGCCGTTGCCGAACAGGAAACCACCACCCGCGAAGACGCCGCCTCCACCCGCATCGCCGAGTTCCAGCCCGCGATGATCCCCGGACTGCTGCAAACCGCCGCCTACGCCCGCGACGTCCTCACCCGACCATGCGGGCCCGCCTCAGCCGGCGTGAGCCCCGACGAGATCGACCAAATCGTCGGCAAACGCATGGAACGCCAGCAGATCCTCTACCAACCCCAGCAGCAGATCCAGATCATCATGGGCGAAGCAGCCCTGCACACCCGCTTCGGCACAACCGAGACACTCATCGGGCAACTCGACCGGCTCCTCGCACTCACCGGATACCCCCACGTCGACATCGGCGTCGTCCCCTTCAGCGCGGCGATGCCCGTCTTCCCACTCACCAACTTCCTTCTCTACGACGACCACGTCCTCATCGAATCCATCACCGCCCAACAACGCCTTGACTCCCCCGACGACGTCAAGAACTACGAGAGTTACTTCGACGAGCTTCGCGAAACAGCCGTCACCGGACCAGAGCTCGAAGCACTGCTACTGCGCGTCTCCGCCGATCTCCGCGATCAGCTCGTATGACCGGCGCCGGTCGTCGTGGTGGAAGATCGGCGTCGTCACCATGATCTCGCCGGGATCGAACTGCTTGATCAACGCGTCGAGCTTCTGACGCACCGTGTGCGGGGATCCAGCGATCAACCCGCGGGTGTGGTGTTCGACAGTGGCGCGCTCCTCGGACGTGTAGTGCACGTTCGCCGCGTCTTCAGGTGCGGGAAGGCGTATGCGATTTCCCTTCAAGCGGCTCAAGATCTTGAGCCGACTCGGCCCGGCCAACCACTCTGCGCGGGCATCCGAATCGGCGGCGATGACGGAAACACTGACGAGAGATCGCGGGGTCGGCACCGTTTCCGAGGGCCGGAATCCTTCCCGGTAAACCTGGACCAGTTCACCGCCATCCGGGTTCAGGTGATGCGCTACGGCGTAGGGGAGCCCGGCTTTGGCAGCGAGCTCGGCGCTGGCGACACTCGTGCCGAGGATCCACGGTTGTGGACGGTTTCCGATAGCAGGGACCGCCGTCACTGCCCCCGGCTTCAGCTCACACTCGTCGAAGTAGGTAAGCAGCTCATCAAGCTGTTCTGCGAAGCTTCTCTGGCCCTGGCCTGTGCTCCGAATCGCTGACGCCGCACGTGATGGTCCCCCCAGCGCACGGCCGAGGCCGAGATCGATTCGTCCTGGGTAGAGCGCTTCGAGGGTACCGAACTGCTCGGCGATGATCAGGGGTGCATGGTTCGGAAGAAGCACACCGCCGCTCCCCACCCGCATGGAGCGCGTGGCCTCGGCGAGGCGTCCCACCAGGACAGCGGGAGCCGCGCTAGCAACACCACGCATGCTGTGGTGTTCGGGTACCCAGTACCGGTGGTACCCGAGCGTGTCGGCGAGACGTGCCAGATCGACCGTGTTGTGAAGAGCCTGGCGGGCGCTGGCACCTTCGACGATCGGTGCGGTGTCGAGAACTGAGAGGCGGACTCCACCGTCAGTCTCTGACCGTGTCATGGAGTTCCTTCCGGATTGCCCCGCGCGAAGCGAGTTCGTTGCTGAGCTTGATCATCCAGCGGGCACGTCGGCGCCAGCTTCCATCGAAATCGGGCTCGATAACCGGGTAGGGCGGTTCGACGGGAGGGGGCGCCTCCTGCCCCCAGCGTGCCTCGCGCACCGCGATGCGCTTCTGCAGCCCCGCTGCGACGGCCTCGGCCGCGTGTCGTGGGTTTCGTGCATCGTCGCTGGGTGGTGGGCAGTCACGTGCCAGCTCTGCAAGGCCGTCGGTGATCTCCGCTGTTGTTCGTTCGAAATCGGCATCGGGGCGAGGACGGCCACTGTCGCTGGCGTGGTGATCGAGCGCGATGTGTGGAAACTCGCTCGTGAGCGTGCGCCATAGCGGGGTGAGCTGCTGTGTGTAGCGGGCGCGCAGCGCCTTTTCATAGCGTTCCCTGCTCGCGACCACCACGCCGGCCAGAGGCGCGAAGGCCAAGCCCAGCGCGAGGAGAAGCTGCCCACCGAGTTGCCCGATCGAATACAGCGTGCTCATGAAACCCAGATCGAGGTCACGCGTGAAGAGCCGGATGCCGTAGCGAACGAGCGAGATGGCGTTGACTCCGAGGGTCATGCCGGCGCTTCCCACGATCACCAGAGCGAAGGCCGCCCGCGCGAGCGGGTGCTGAAGGCGCGAGAGATAGCCCCCGGCACGGCAGATGCCCAGGAACCAGGCGCTGAGGGAATAGCCGTCCATGGACAGGTAGAACACCGTGCGCTGCCAGGTCTGTTGTCCACGGCCCTGCGCTTCTGGCCAACCCATCAAGACCAGGGCCATGACAGCCAGGGCTACCACGAGCACACCAAATTCGACTCGTGCCGTTCGTACCCGTGTCACCACGGGCCTGCGAGGGTCGGCGAGGGCGAAGAACGCTGCCCACGAGTAGGCCATCACCATCCAGCAGCCGTTGATGATCACCCCCCATGCCGGACCGAAGAGGTCCTCGATGGGTTCGAGTATGGGCGTCTGGATACCGAAGACGGCCGCGAAGGACAGGGCCCACAAGCCCACGACCAGGACGCGGAGGGCGAAATCCTGTCGTCGACGTGTGAGCTGGACGGTCTCCCAGACCGTCACTGCCAGGATCACGACCGCTTTGAACAGGCGCAACGCCATCTCGAAATCCATGATCACTCCTGATCGACGAAACCGAACGCGCCTGCGATACCGCGCTCTTCCGGTGAAACGCCTGGTCGCAGGCCGTTGGGTCTTGGGCGTTCCCTCGCCAGACCGGCCAGAATTCGTGCGCCAACTTCGGCTTCCCACTCGCGCCAGTCCGAGTAGGCACTGTCCGTGCCAAGGTCGGCTCCGCAGGTCAGTGCGTCACCAAAGTCCAAGTGTCGGCGAAGCAGGTGAATGAGCTCATGTGCGATCACGAGGTCGCGTTGTGGTGCAGGAGCTGTCCGTTCGTAGAAGATCGAGTCGACTCGGCTTTGCTGCACCACGTGGCCAATTGAGGTGGTCGCGCCGAGATCGACTCCTTTCACCTTGATGCGCCGGCCTCGGTACGCGCTCAGGCGCTGACACAAGTCGACCGGGTCCCAGGGCGGGCGGACATCCAGCGCGGCAAGCGCGTCTCTGCAGAGGTCTTCGAGTTGGGCCGCGCTCATCGGGCCGGTGAGCGTTGAACTCCAGATTCTGAGGCGGGTCCTGGCCTCCGGCGCCGCCTGCGGGGTGTCCTCGCCGAAGGATGACGGAGCTCGGAGTCCAACGAGGACTCGGCGCAGCTGGTCCCACCGCGGTTCTGGCAATGGGCTGAACACCCTGCACAGGCGATGTTCGTCGAGGCCGCATTCGCGCAAGGCACGCTGGACGACGTGTTCGTAGGCACGGGCTACGGCCGCCGGGTCGGAGCCGAAGAACGCCGGGTCGGTTCCGAAGAATCTCGCTACGGCGCCGAGCAGATCCGGTGTCGCGGGTTCCCCGTGCCGGTGCAAGGCGATCTTGATTTGGCTGACTCCGACGCCCTCTCCTACCTCGGCATCGGTGTATGGACGGCGTCCGGTCTCCGGGTCGAGGACCGTCACGACGTCGAATAGCCAGTTCAGGCGGTCGGTGACTGAGCCGATACTCTCGGCGCTAGTCATCGACTTCCTCCGACTCGTCATCCGAGCGCAAGGCCTCGGCGAGAGCTCGCATCATCCTCGCGCGTTCGCGTGCGGCGGTGACGTTCGTGGCGCCGCGGTGGCCGACATTGGCGACTCCGGACTCGCGCATCGCGCGTTGGAGTTCCTCGGAGGCGGTTCGGAGTTCCTGTTGCGCTGCTCGCTCAGCATCCAGTCTTGCGTTTAGCTCCTGCTCGCGACCGGCGAGCTCGGCTTCTACCTCGGCGGCTACCGCCGGGTCGGTGAAGTAGCCGGTTCGGACGTCAAAGAACCACGCAATGGCCTCAAGCGTTCGAAGCGTTGGATTGGTTTTCACGCCACGGCGCAGCTCCGACAGGTGCGATTCGGACAAGTCGCGCCCGGCTTCCTTGCACGCATTCACGACCTCCCGATTCGTGAACACTCGATCGGGTGAGCCTTTAGGGCGTTGAACCTCGAACAAGCGGTTGAGCCGCTCGCCCACAGTTTTGGGCGGTGTCGTTGACGGCGTTCGCCCTGACTCTTTCGGCATCACAGCTCCCCAGGTCAGCGTTGCTAGGCCAGCATGACACTGCGGGACGATCCTCGCTAGCGATACGTACGTATCGATTGACGGCGGCGCAATTCGGAGTAGCGTAATTCGCATCGGGCAGAAAAAGATCAAAATTCGCTCGTATCGTTCGACACCTCCAGTTGGAGATCAATACACCTGATCCAACATCATTTCTTGACGAGGGGGCTGTTATGAAGAATCCGATCAACCGGTATCCGGAAGTGTTCGCTGAGGGCAAGTGCGCACGGGATCCGTTCTCGGCCGACTGGTTTCACGAGGACGCTCGCGGCGGGCGCGCTGTGGAGCGGCAACGGTCGCGGGCGCAGCAAGCGTGCTCGGGATGCCCGCTTCGGCAGCAATGCCTGGCGATGGCATTGGAGTTCGAGTCAGACGACGGTCATTCATGGGGCATCTGGGGTGGCGTGAGTGCACGCGACCGGCGCGATGTACTGCAGGCACTTGCCGCGTCCGGCATCCCGCGAGCCGCCGTCGACTTCGATCGGCTCGCCGAGAGCGTCGTGGAAGCCAGCGAGGCGGGGCAAGCCCAGGTAACTCCACTGCCCCGGACGAAGCAACAGGAGCCCTTGCAGCTCGTTCGCCGAACCGCGTAACCGGAGAGAACCATGGATACCCTCCGCTGCAGCGTCGAATCGATGTCGACCCGACCTGGCATCTTCATGACGGTCGGTTTGTGGGCATCACTGGGGGCTGGAGCCGCTGCCTGTTCGGCATGGGGAATGCGCCGCTGGATCCCGACGGCACTCAAGCCTTCCCTGCTCGCTGGACTCGTCGTCACCTGCGCCCTCGTCTCGATTGGTGTCCGTGTTCTCTTCGGCGATGACCCGGCTTTGCCAGCGTGGTGGTGGTTGGGAGTAATTGGTGTCGGACTCGGTGCGATCGATCTGCACTGCCACCGCTTGCCTCGACCGTGGGTGCTGACGCTCGCGGCGGGCGGCCTCACGATCTTCACGTTCCTCACGGTCACCGGAACCGGAGGCCTCACGCCGTTGCTGCGAAGTTTCGGCGCGCTGCTGCTCGTCTTGGCGGTAGGAGTTGGGATCTACGCGGCGGCTCCCGGTTGGCTCGGTTTCGGTGACGTGACCTTGCTGAGCGCGTTGGCCTCGTTCTGGGGCTGGCTGGGGTGGCGCACCGTGCTCTGGGGCTTGTTCCTGTCCCTGTTGGTGCTGGGTGGCGTGGCCGCCGTTGCGTGGTTGCTCGGTCGGCGTGACGAGGGAAGTCGCATCGCCGCTGGTCCCAGCATTGTTCTCGGTGGCTGGATCGCCATCGTCAGCTATTCATGAGGAGAGACTCTGATGTCCCGAATGAGTTCACAGGCCCTGGTGATCGCCGGTTGCGTTGCCGGTGCGGTGGCGGGTGCGTGCTCGTCGACGCCACCCGCCGCGCCGCCAGCGGGCGAGATCGCGGCGCCCCCGGCTCAGCCATCGGAGAATGCTGCGATCGAAGGGGTGTACCGGGAGTTCTGGTCGGTGTCGTGGGTGTCGAGTGCGGAGCCGGATCAGGGTTGGGAGCAGCGGCTGCGGGCGGTGGCAACAGCTGAGTTGTCCGAGCAGGTGGCCACTCGTGCCCGGCAGCAGCGGACCCAGGGGGTTCGGCTCTACGGCGCCGTCACGCCGCGGATCACCGGTGCACGTCTCGAGGGAGATCGCGCGGTGGTCACCGATTGCCAGGACGGTAGCCAGGCCGGGTTGGCTGATTCCGCCACGGGACAGCCCCGCAACGTCGGCCCGTCGCGCAATGCGGTCTCGGCGACCATGGCACGCGAGGCGGGTGGCTGGCGGGTAGCGAAGATCGAATACCCGGGTGGTGGGTGCTGATGCTTGCGCGTCACGTCCCGGTGGTCGCCGTCTGCGGCGCCGTGGTGCTGTGCGTGGGGTTGAGTCCGTTGGGGTCTGCGCAGGAGGGCGGAGTCGAGGTGACTCCTGGCGATTTCGGAGGCTTGTATTCCTCCCCCTCGATCGAGATGGGTGCGACCAGCCCAGGCAGTTCCGGCAGCAGCTCGGGTGGTTCGTCAGGGGATTCCTCGTCTGGTTCAGCCTCGGGTGGGTCCTCGGGCGGATCGCATCGTCCGTCTGGTCCGCCGGTCGTTCCGTTGTGCCCGACGATCATGTGCGACTCCCCCACCTCAGATGATCCGGCGCTCATGCTGAGTACCGGCCCCTTGTCGTGGTGGTGTTTTGGCCCGTTAGACGAAGGGCAGTGCCCGTCGGGCGAACCTCGGCCTGGACCAGCGCCTCCAGAAGCCGCAGCTGGGCCGCCGGATCCCGCGGTACTCGCCCAGCAAGCACTCCAGCAGCTTCGTCTCCCGCTACCGGTGCCGCAGCACTCGCCGGACCTGCGTCTGCAGGACGGTCAGGCGGCGACCGTGGTCGGTGAGTTCACCTGGTTTTGGACCGATCCCAGCGCCTGGCGCCCACAACGCCAACGCGTTGAGGCCGGTCCGGTGTGGGCCGAGGTCACCGCTACACCTGTCCAGTTGGCGATGGAACCGGGCAATGGCACCGCCCCCGTTCACTGTGCGGGTCCCGGGACGCCCTACGACCGGTCGTATGGATTGCATTCCCCGTCGCCTGACTGCGATGTCGTGTACCAGGACCCCTCGACGGGGCCGGTGGCGGCGCAGTGGTCCATCACCTGGGAGGTGACCTGGGAGGGCTGGACCGGAACCTCCCCGGCCGGTGGTGTTCTGCCGCCGATGACATCTCGTGCTCAAACCCAGCTTGTGATCGCCGAGGCGCAAGCCCTCCGCACTCAATAAGCGCGTTTGTTGATTTTCATTTCTTCTCTTCTTTGATCTCGTTTTCTATTCCGTTGTGGGGAGACGTCTATGTCTAATCCGGGTCTTTCTGAGCTGACGGCCTCGTCGGATGTGCGAGGCGATGTTCATCGTTCCCGTGGCCCGCGTGTCCCTCGTCGCAGGCGATGGTGGATGTTGGGCCTGTCGGTCGGGTTGGTCGCAGGTTCCGTGGCCGGCGTCGTCGCGCTCGTGGCCGGAGCGCACGATCGCGAGCCTGTGCTGGTTCTAAACAGGGACATCGCCTGGTCCGAGCGCATTTCGCGGGCGGACTTGACCACTGTGGAGCTTCCGCCGGATGCGGCGCGGTTCACGGTGTCCAGGGCACGCTTGGGCGAGGTTGCTGGCAAGGTCGCGGCAACGAATCTGCGTGCCGGCGAGTTGCTCACCCCACGGGACCTCACAACGCAGGTCGTTCCGGGCCCCGGGCAAGTCGTGGTCGGTCTTCGGCTGGAGCCCGGCCGGTACCCCTCGGCGAGACTTGATCCCAATACCCCGGTGGAAGTTACTGCGCTGTCGCCGTCGTCGAGTCCGACAGTCGAGGCTGGTCCTGCGGCGTCGGGCTTTCGTGCCCGTGTGGTTCGGATGGCGCCGCCGGATGCCGAAGGGGCGGTCGTGGTCGATCTGCTTCTTCCTGACTACGCCGCCCATCAAGCCACTTCGGCCGCAGCGACCGGCGCGGTCGTGACGGTTCTCGGTCCGGATCACTAGCGACCCATCCATATCTCGTTGAAAGGAGCGTGAGCGCAATGGCTTTGGTGACGGTGCTGTCGGCGAAGGGTTCGCCGGGCGTGACCACGGGAATCGCGGCACTGGCCATGGTGTGGCCCCACGCGCTGCTCGTGGTTGATGCCGATCCTGCGGGAGGCGATCTGCTGCCCGGCTGGGCGGGACAGTGGTGGGTCGATGGCCGGCTCGCCTCCGACCGCAGCGTGTTGAGTTTCGCCTCGTCGACTCGGCACCTCGAATCGGTCCCGGCCGAAGGCTTGGCCGGACACGCACAAGAGATCCCCGATACCCACGGTCTGCGGCTGCTGGCCGGGGTCCACGGCCCCGTCCAGGCTGGCGCGATCGGCTCCGATGGGTGGAAACGGCTGGCCAGCGCACTACGGGACCTCAGCGAGAGCGGTCCGGATGTGCTGGTGGACGCCGGTCGGTGGAGTCCCGCCACTCCGTGGCCGCTGGTGGCCGAGGCCGATCTCGTCCTGGTCGGGGTGCGCCCGACGCTGCGGCACATCGTCGCAGCCGACCGGCTGGTCGCGGTCCTACGTAACCTGGTTCCCTCCCCACGGTTGGGCGCGGCGGTGTCGGCGTCCACCAGCCGTCAGGCAGACGATGCCGCCCGCGCCTTGGGCATCCCCGTCGGGATCGAACTCCCTGATGACCCCGCCGCCGCATCGGCGCTCTGCGACGGCGGTACGCCCTGCCTGCAACCGCGCCGTTCAGCGTTGCTGCGCACGAGCCGTAAAGCGGCGCGCCGCCTGCACAGCCAACTCGCCGGCCCCAGGCAGATCTCCTCCGCTCCGGCCAGCGGCGAGGGACAGGAGCAGGTGGCATGACCTCCCAGATCAGCACGCCGAATTATCCCGCCGACGAGCACGGCCCCGTCCCGGACGCGGACACGGTGGCGCAGCTGCGGGCGCGCGTGGCCGAACGCCTTGCGCCCGGAGACGATCGCGCCCGGCAGCGGTCGTTGGTCGCCGCCGAGATCACCGCGTGGACTCTGCACCGCGCAGCCCAGGGTGATCAGCCGATGTCGGAGATCGCCGAGAAACGGCTCACCGAGGCCGTCCTGGCGGCGCTGTCCGGGTTGGGTGATCTACAGCCGCTGCTGGAGCGCGAGGACGTCGAGAACATCCACATTCACGGCTACGACCGGGTGTGGCTCGAATGCGCCGATGGAAGCGTACAGGCCTGGCCGCATCCGGTCGGGCGATCGGATGCGGACTTGTTGGCGCAGTTGGAGTCGATGTTCGCGCGGTTGGGACAGACCAGCCGGGAGTTCTCGCCGGCGCACCCGATGGGCAATCTCCGCCTGTCGGCCGGTGGACCGTTGGGGGCTCGGTTGGCGGCGGTGCGCGAGGTCGCCGACCGGCCGCGAATCGCGATCCGACGCCACCGACTCGCCCACGCCACGCTGGACGATCTCCACCAACGCGGCACCGTCAACGACCAGGTCCGCGATTTCTTGCACGCCGCTGTGCGAGCCGGGCTCAACCTGCTCGTCACCGGTGGGCCGGCGGCCGGTAAGACGACGCTGCTGCGTTCGCTGTGCCACGCCGTTCCCGACCACGAGCACGTGGTGACCGTTGAGGACGACTACGAGCTCGGGCTGCACCTGAACCCGGTCGAGCATCCGCTGGTGACAGCCCTGGAAGCGCGCACGCCCAATGCCGAGGGCGCCGGCGAAATCACCTTGGATGACCTGCTCAAACAAACCCTGCGGCATTCGCCTTCGCGGGTGGTCGTCGGGGAGGTTCGGGGTGGCGAGATCACCTCACTGTTACGGGCGTTGGGCAACGGAGCCGCCGGGGGCATGGGAACGCTGCACGCCACCTCGGCCCGGGCGGTGCCCGATCGCATCGCCGCGCTCGGACAACTCGCGCACCCGCCGCTGAGTGTTGCCGCGGCTCATCGCTGGACGGCCTCGGCACTGGACCTGATCGTGCACGTGACCCGCCGCGACAGCGCGGGTTCGCGTGAGCGGGTCGTCACCGAGATTTGCGAGGTCGGGCCGGTCGGTGATGCCGGGACACCCGATCTGATCCCGCTGTTCGGCCCGCACCCGAGCAACGGGCGCATCGCTGCCGTGTACCCGCCCAGTGAGCCGCTACGCGCCCGGCTTCATCAGCACGGGTTTGACCCACGTTCGTTGCAGCGCAACGACATCAACAAGGTTACCGATCCTCGACAAGGGGTTGCATCGTGATCACCACAATGTCAGTCGCGCTCGGGTTTTTCCTGGGCCTCGGTCTGCTTCTCAGTGTTCTGTTCTTCCGTCCGCCGCGACCTCCCACGAGGCCCTCGCGGACGAGCGCGGTGTTGGCGGGGATGGAGCGGTGGCGGCGGCGTGGGTTGATCGCGTCGTTGGCCGCTGGCGTGACGTGGTGGGCCACGGGCTGGCCCGTAGCCGCTGCCGCCGCTGTGCTCGCGGTCCTGGTGGTGCCGGCGTTGCTGGCGCCCCGGCAGGTACGCGACGACATCGCGTTGCACGAGGCGGTGGCGACGTGGACGCGGCGCTTGGGTGATCTGCTGGCCTCCGGAGCGGGTGGCTTGCACCAGGCAGTGGCGCGCTCAGCCGACACCGCACCGGCTCTGCTGGCCCCTGCTGTGGCCCGGCTGGCCGAGGCCATGCGCACCGAGGGCACGGAACCAGCGCTGCGGGCCTTCGCCGCGGAGTTGTCCCACCCCGCAGTCGACGAGGTTGTGCTCGCCCTGCTGCTGCGGGTGCGCGCGGGTGGACGCGGTGTGGTCGAGATCTTGCAAGGGCAGGCGGCCAGCCTGACCGCGCGGGCCGCCAGCGCGCGCGAGGTAGAAGCCGACCGCGCCAAGCCCCGGACCACGGTACGCACGCTGATCGGCATCACCACGGTCATGCTCGTCGGATTGGTGGTCTTCGCCCGGGAATACCTCGATCCGATCGGTACCCCGCTGGGCCAAGGCGTGCTCGCCGTGGTCGTGGCGATCTTCGCCGGCGCGCTCTGGCACATGCACCGCCTGTCCACCCCGCGCGCTGCGACTCGCTACCTGCGAGGAGGCGCGTCATGACTCCCACGCTCCCGCTGGCCGCCCTGATCGGAGGCCTGCTCGGGATCGGTCTCGCCGCCGGTGTTCGCGGCATGGCCGGCCCGGCACCGATGGGGTTGCAGGCCGCACTGCACCGCCTGAACCACTCCACAACCGCACACGACGGACGTCTGGACCGGCTGGTCCAGAAGGCACAGCACGCCGGTCACCCGTGGCTGGCCATTCCCGAAGCTGACCTCGATCTGCTGGAGCGAACACCACAGTCCTACGTGTCCAGTCGGATCAAGTGGGCCCTGTGCTGCGGGCTCGCGGGAATGGTTCTCGCGACTGTGTTTGTGGCTGCCGGGACCGTGCAGGTCATCGTCGCGCCGGTCGTGGTTGTGGGGTGCGCGGGCGCCGGGGCGTGGGTGCCGGTGTGGCGCACGCGCGATGCCGCGCGCCACGCGCGCAGTGATGCCCGCCGGGTGCTCGCGGTCTACCTGGACCTCGTAGCCCAAGAACGCGCCGCTGGCCAAGCACCGGGACCGGCGCTGCGCGAGGCCGCCGCGCTCGCAGACCACCCGCTCCTGCAGCGACTCCACCGCACGCTGGTCAGAGCCGAAAACCACGGGTACTCGCCCTGGGACGCGCTGCGCGGCCTCGGTGAACAGATCCGCCTGGACGAGCTCGTGACGGTCGCCGATCTGGCGGCGACCGCTGCTGATGGCGCCGCGATCTACGCCAGCCTCACCGCGCAGGCCGCGAGCCTGCGTGCCACGACCACCACCGAAGACAAGACCGAGGCCAACGCACGCACCGAGCGCCTCACGCTGCCGGTCACCGCGCTGATGGCCGGGTTCCTTCTGCTGGCCCTCTACCCCACCGTCGCGCGGTTGCTCATCGGCTAACCGCACACCCCACGGAAAATCCCTACCAGTATTGAGAGGTTGTCATGATCAGCACGATTCGCGCCCAGGTGACCGTCATGGTGATGCTCGTCGTGGCCTGGTTCGCCACCAGTGCCACCGCGCTCGTCCGACTCGTCGAGAGGATTCCTTTCGACGACCGAGGTTCGGAAAGCACCGAAAAGGCCGTGTTGACCGCGATTGCGTTGGCCGCGGCACTCGGCCTCGGAGCTGCGATCACCGCCGTGGTGCAGAAGTACCAAGCCCAAATCCACTGACCCCGGGCGAGGTGATCTCTGATGTCTACTCACTCCCGACGACGTGTACGGGTGGCCGGGTTCGAGACGGGGTCGGCTGCCGTGGAGTTGGCGGTGCTGGCACCCATGGTGTTGCTCGTCCTGCTCACGGTGGTGCAGGCCGGGTTGTGGTGGCATACCCGCACGGTCTGCTCCGCTGCCGCACAGCACGGCGTCCAGGTAGCGCGCACGCTGCACGGCACCACCGCTGACGCCCAGTCCGCCGCGGCGTCGTTCCTGGCCGAGGGCTCCGGGCTCGTGACACAGCCCCTGGTGAGCGCGCAGGTCACCGGGACGCGGGTCACGGTGCGGGTAACCGGGAAGGCGCCCCGTCTGCTCCCGGTTCCGGGGTTGGGCACGGTCACGCAGGTTGCTGAAGCCAGCAAGGAACGCTTCACCACCCCTGGGGATGCGCCATGAAACCCGATCCGCGTGAGGATGGTTCGGCGAGCGTCGAAGTCGCTGTGCTCACTCCGTTGCTGTTGGCGGTGCTCGTCGTGGTCATCGCCGCCGGCCGCGTCGTCACCGCCCACCACGCACTGGAGCACGCGGCCACCACGGCCGCCCGTGCGGCGTCGCTGGCCCGCACCCCCAGTGGAGCGGAAAGCGCGGCCACCGCGACCGGGCTGCAGGTCCTGCACGAGCAGCACCTGGCGTGTACCGACCTCGCCCACGACCTCGACAGCAGTGGCCTGGCCACCCGGGCGGGCACGACCGGCGTGGTCACGGTCGGGCTGCGGTGCAGCGTGTCGCTGGCGGACTTGACCGGGTTGTCCGGACTGCCCGGTGCGGTTCCGCTGAGTGCGGAGTTTTCCAGCCCGGTCGACCCGTTCCGGGGGCGAACATGACCGTCGCGATGCGCAGGCGTGACGACGGGTCGGTGAGTGTGCTCGTCGCTGTCCTGGTGCCCTGTCTGTTGCTGCTGTGCGCGTTGCTCGTCGACGGTGCCGACCGGCTTCGGGTGCGAGCCCGGGCCGACGCGGTCGCCGCCGAGACCGCGCGCAGCGCACTCACCGCGCTCGACACGCGCCACACCACCGTCACGCTCGACCCAGCGCAGGCCACCTCGGCGGCACGGCGCTACCTCGCGGCCACCGGCCACACCGGAACCGTCTCGCTGCAGGGCCCGTCGAGTGTGGCAGTCACGGTGACCTACACCGAATCAGCCGTGATCGGGCTGCTCTGGGACGTCCACACGGTCACCGGCCACGCAACCGCATCGCTGCAAACCGGTGAAGGCGGGCGGTCATGAACCCGGCGGGCGAGGTGCGTACGCGGCTGCTGGCCTGTGCCGCGATCACCGGGCTCGCGGCGCTGCTGGTCGGGCTGCCGGTCGCGTTGTGGGCGCTGGCCGAGGTCGCGCCGCTGCCCACCATGCCCTGGCCGGTCCCAGAGTTCTCACCGTGGGCAGCGCCGCTGCCGGTTCAGCTCGGAAACTGGGCCGAACACCTCGTGGAGACGCTGCGCTTCGAGCTCAACGCCTCCCGATGTGCCCTGCTCGCGGTCTTGCTGACTGGGTGGGCGAGCTGGGTACTTCTGCTGGCATGGACCGCAGGCGACCTCGTGCGCCTCCTGGTGCACGGACGTTCGCGTCCCGTTCGCCGTGGCACGCCCCGGGCCTGGCTCACCGCCGTCATCACCTGGGCGGTGCTGTCGCTGTTCCCGGCAACGCTGTCAGCGGCCCCCGCCGCCCCACCTGCGAGTGTCACGGCCCTGATGCCACCCCCAGAGGGTGTCGCCGCCACCCCCGAATTCCACGGCGACACCCGGGTGGGGCCGGGCGGGTACCCCGACCCGCCGCCCGGCCCCACCATGACCTCCCCAGGCCACCCGGGCTACACCGTGGTCCGTGGCGACACGCTATGGGATCTCGCCGAGCGCTACCTGGGCAACCCGCACCGCTGGACCCAGCTACGCGACTTCAACCACGACCTCCTCCAGGGCACAGACCAGCTGGAAACCGGGTGGGTGCTGCGCATGCCCGCCGATGCCGCACTGCCGACCCCGGCCGGCGTTCCCGCGACCGCGCGGTGGATCACCACCGAGCCCGGTGACACCCTGGCCACGCTCGCCGCACGTGAACTCGGCTCACCAGACCAGTGGCCGGTGCTGTTCGCCCTCAACGTCGACCAACCACAACCCGACGGGCGCGTACTGCGCGACCCCCACCACCTCTTCCCCGGCTGGTACCTCGCACTACCCGCCCCACCCCCGACCGCCCCGGCGCCCGAGGCTGTCTCGCCTGCACCGGTGGTCCCGCCGCAGGTTTCATCACCTCCGCCGGAACCAGTGGTCACCGACACCGGCGAGATTCAGCTCGGCGCGAGGACGTTCCTCGGTGCCGCCACGCTCGCCGCGGTCAGCGCCGCGCTCGTGCTCGCACGACGCCGGCACCGCCGACACCACCTTCCCGGTCACCGCACCACCGTCGACTACCCGATCGCTCCCGCCGTCTACGCGCTCAAACGCGCCCACACCACCATCACCACGCACGCCTCCGACGACGAACCAGGAGCGCCACCACGCGAGCACCCGGCCACACGCAACGAGCAGCCCGGCACGAGTGATCTGCGGCTGGACATCGGCGTCGTCGACGGCCAGACCCGACGCCTCGATCTCACCGCCGCCCGGCGGGTCGCCGTCACCGGACCGGGTGGGCCCGATGCGGTGCGAGCGATGCTCGTCAACCTGGCGCTTCACCCCCAACGCCCCTGCCTCAGCGTGCACACCGCCGTCATCGCCGCCCTGTTTCCCGGTGGGGCGCCACCCGAACTGGACCGCTGGCACCGGGTCACTGACCTGCGGACCACGCAGCCGGGCCAACTCGGCGACGTGCTCGTCGCCTACCCCTCCGCCCTCGCCGACGACGCGATCCCGGCTGTCGAGGGCGTCACCGTCCTCAGCCTGGGGCCATCACCGGCGAGTACCCAGCTGGCGGTGGAGGACACCGGCGTCGTGAGCGGCGCGAGCCAGGAGGTGTCCTCGCTCATCGGCACCCGCCTGTTCACCGCGGATGAGGCGACAGCTCGTGATCTGCTCAGCCTCGGGCGCGCTCCCCAGCACCACGACACCGCACCCTCGCCGCCGGCCGCGCAACGCACCGAAGCTGCTCCTGCGGCACCGGTTGAGCTCGTCGCGGCGCGCGAGCCCGGTGTGCCGTTGTCGCTGCACGTCTTCGGCCCGGTTCGCCTGCTGTGGACATCGCCGGACGGTGAGACCCGGGCCATCACCGAGTACTTCACGCCACGGTTGCTGGAGCTGCTGGCCTACCTCGCGGTCTATCCCGACGTCACGCGCGATACCGCGATCGCCGACCTGTGGCAGCACGCGCCCTCGAATCGGCCCACCAACGCGCTCAACACCACACTTTCCCGGCTGCGCACCGCGCTGAAGGCCGCCACACACGGCGCGGTAACCGACGTCCTCGACACCCGCCACCGGCGACTACGCCTGGACCCAGCCCGGGTCGACACCGACTACGCCGCCTTCACCGATGCCGAGCGCACCAGCCACGACACCACCACGGACTCGCTGCGACTTCGCGCGCACCAGGCGGTGGTGGAACTGTATCAAGGCGAGCTCGCCGCCGGCATCGACAACGAATGGATCCAGGCACCCCGCTTCGCCGCGCTGCGCACCGCGATCAACGCTGTCAGTGCCCTGGCCCGGCACCATTCCCCCACCGACCCGGAACGCACCTTGCGGCTGCTGGAAACAGCGACCGACTTCGATCCGGCCAACGAACACCTCTACCGCGACATCATGCGTCTGCACGCCCGCCTCGGTGATACCAGCGCGATCCCCGCGACCCTCGACCTACTGACACAACGGCTCCGCGATATCGACACCGAGCCCTCCCCCGACACCCTCGCACTCGCCGCAGCACTCCAGCACCCCGACTCCCATTCCCCTGCGACGAAAGGAGAATCCGCGCGATCGGGCGGTCTTCACTCATCCGCACCGAAGCACCATTGACACCTCCGCACCCCGCGAGCGTCCATTAGACGGACCACACGTTCGCCCGTTATTCGAGGAGACACACAATGTCGACACCAGACCCGAAAAGCCGACAAGCCCGCACCGCCCCGAGAATGCCTCAGCCGACCGCGGTCTCCGAGGTCGTCTCATTCGCCCAGCATCGCGTGGCCTTCACCCTGGGGCCACAGCCGCCGATGAGGATGCCCGCCGAGGAAGGCGGAATCGTCATTACCCATGTCGAGTCGCGCCCCGATGGCGGACTCGCCAGTTTCAGCGGTGGCTGGAAACGCCAGTTGCGCGCCGGTGCGGTCCCGGACTCAACGCTGGTGCTGCAACTACGCGGCCCCGCCACCGACGATGACGACCACGTCGATGTGTGGCTGTGGATCGCTCGAAACCGGCGGTTCTTTCTCCTCGGCTGCTGGAAGAACTCCGGCCCCGGATGGCCGCAGCTGGCCGCGCCGCTCATTCACGCCGCACACCGCCCCAGCAGCGGCACCATGCGGCGCATCGCCTGACCACGCCCGCAACCCGCAGACCGAAACCGACAGCCGCATTGGAGGTGCCGATGGGGGATCCACTCGTGGATCCGCTGGGGGTGGCGCCCACAACCCCACCAGGGGGCGCCACCCCCACGCAGGTCAGCGCCCAACCAGGGGGTTCCGCTGGTCTCCCCAACTGGCTTGCCGCGCAAGCCGGAAAGCACATCGGCCGGCCAGCCATGCCCACGGGCACAGCAACAGCTGAGCAGCCGGTAGCTCACTGACGCAGGTCCGGGCAGCAGCCCACACCGTAATTCAATTCTTTTACTGCAATTCTTTAACCCATTCCTTATTGGGCTTCCCTGGCCCCCAATTCGACTTGGCCGGCCACTGATTCGCAGCCACCAAAAGCAATTCAAATAAACCACAATCAGCCGCCCATAAATCCCCGGAATTTCCCTGGAAAATCCGGGTTTTAGTGTTGCGCGCGGCGCGGGATCGAGTTAATTTATATGTGTCGCCGGGAACGGAACACAACCACCGAATTCCACCCCTGGCGCGAGCCATGTCAAAATCCGAATGATTGGGGAAACGCATGTGCCACGCCGACACCATCACGAACAACGACGGCACCACCACCGCGTTTTGCTACTGCGGCTGGTCCCAGAACTGCGCCACGCTGGAAATCGCCGAAACGGCCGCCGAACAGCACCAGAACCGCCAGGACGACGACAGCGACAGCCAGGACTGACCACCGATCAGTCACCCTCTTTCGACACCGCGCCCGCATCACCGCGCACCACTTTCTGACTTGCCGGGGTCGCGTCACTGAATTTCGCTGAATACGCGCCGCACCCTGACACGCCCCGGCCTTTTTCCGGATTCACTTCCCGCTGATTGCGTGGAACATTCCGCCGTTGTCACTGGCGTGAGCCATGTTCATTTTTAGGAGTCTGCCGTGCCCGCTGCCGTGGCCACCACCGCGAAACCGAAACCCAAAGCCACGACCACCGACAACACCGACACACTTGCCATGGTCACACCGCCCGGCGGGCGCCTACCCAATGGTGAATTGCGGCGCATGGTTGCGCGCTGGCTTGCCGATCACCCCGGAACCGACGTGACGGCGCGCGACATCGCGGCGGACCTGGTCCGTTCGTCCGGTGCGGTCGGAAACGCGTTGCGAACCCTGGTTAATCACGGCACAGCCGACCAAACCAGTACCACCCCACTGCGTTTCCGGGCCAACGAATCCACCGAGTCAGCCGCCGGGCCCACGGCATCCCCACCCCCGGCAGCAGCCACCCCCAAGAAATCCACACCAGCCAAACCCGCCAAGTCGAAAACCGCGCCGAAAAAGGAAAAGCCGGTCACCGGTCCGGTCAGGCGCCCGAACGGGCAGCCCTACCACCCCCGGAAACTGGCCGGGCTAGCGGACGTGACCGCGTTGCGCAAGCTGCGCGACGCGGGGATTCCCGCGCTGATGTACGGACCACCCGGCACCGGGAAAACCTCAGTGATCGAAGCGGCGTTTCCCGACTTGATCACCATCCCCGGCGATGGTGACACCACCGTGGCCGACATCGCCGGAGAATACACCCAAACACCCGACCGCAGTTACGTTTTCGTACACGGTCCGCTGGTGACCGCGATGCGTGAGGGTCGATGCCTGTTCATCGATGACGCAACATTGATCCCGCCCACGGTGCTGGCGGTGGTCTACCCCGCCATGGACGGGCGGAAAGAATTCACCGTCAAGGCCAACGGTGGCGAAATCGTCCGCGCCGCACCGGGTTTCTATGTTGTGGCCGGTCATAACCCGGGCGTGCACGGCGCAGTGTTGACCGATGCGCTCGCCTCCCGGTTTTCCGCGCAGATCCAGGTGTCCACCGATTTCGATCTTGCCAAGCAACTCGGGATCGACTCCCGTGCGATCCGGGTGGCGAGCAATCTCGCAACCCGCCGGGGAACCGGTGACGTCACCTGGGCGCCGCAACTGCGTGAACTGATCGCGTTTCAGAAGATCGCCGCTGTTCTTGGCACCGATGCCGCTGCCAGGAACCTGATTGGGATCGCACCGGAAGACGACCGCGACACCGTGGCCAAGCTCGTGCGTGACCTTTTCAAAGTCAGCGCCGAGCCGCTGGCACTCGGCAACCAGATCTGACCGGTTTCTCGCGGATTCCAGAAAGGACAGTCAGCAATGACGACACATGTGGCCCATGCCGACACCGCTCCCCTCACATCCATTGACACGGCCGAGACCGCGTGGCGGGAGTTGTCCGCAGCACTCACCGATGAGGCGCCCGACCTAGCCGGACGTGACGACCTGGTGGTCACGATCGCCCCCGGTGCCGGTGGCGGCGCGCCCGGTCAGTTCGTGCCGCACCAGGCCACCATCGAACTTGACGGCACGCACCTGGGCGAAGTCGACCCCGCGACGGTCTCACCGGCCATCGAAGCCGACCGGGCACGGTACCCGGTGGCCTGGGGCGTGTTCACCCATGAGTGCGCGCACGCGGCACACAGCCGATGGGACCCACCGGAGAACGCACCGCCGAACGTCGCCGACGCCGCGATCAACCTGGAAGAATCGCGGATCGAGGCCGCCCACCTGCGCCGCCGCCCCGACGACCGGTCGTGGCTACGCGCCGCAGCCACGAAACTCATTCTCGATGAAATCCGGGCCACCAGCGAGGACCGCTCCAGCGCGGCACACACCGCTGCCTTGCTGCTGGCGCGGGCGGATGCCGGGGTCCTCGACTGGCACGAGCTCGGAACTCTCACCGCCAAACTTAGAGAGGTTCTCGGCACCGACACCTTGAAGCAGTTGCGCGAGATCTGGCACGAAGCGCACCACACCGCCGATGACGACTCCGCAGCCATGATGGAACTCGGGCGTCGCTGGTGCGCGGCGCTGGGCACCGACCCCGACGCCACACCACCGAAACCGGGCACCACCAACCCGGATGGCACGCCGACCCCACTGGCGAAATCCGTCACAGCAGCCCTCACGGCAATCGACAACAACACCGCCTCTCTCCTGCCGGTTGATCCCACAGCCGAGAAGGCCCGCGCCAAACGAGCCGAGCAACACTCACAGCAGACAGCGTTGCTCACCGCGGCCCAAGTCTTTTCCCACTCACCGGGTAGTAAGCGTTCCTCGGTATCCGGAACCCGCGCGCCGACGGTCGCGGAGCGCCAGGCCGCCCGGAAACTGGCCCGGTCGCTGAGTATCGCCGGAATCCGGGACCGGGTGACCGTCAAGACGACCTCGGCCACCCCG
The DNA here is from genome assembly GCF_054778355.1 of Saccharopolyspora tripterygii. Classification (NCBI taxonomy): domain Bacteria; kingdom Bacillati; phylum Actinomycetota; class Actinomycetes; order Pseudonocardiales; family Pseudonocardiaceae; genus Saccharopolyspora; species Saccharopolyspora tripterygii. Next base: position 24,858 of record NZ_BAAGZP010000002.1, read on the forward strand.
CCCGGCCGGTTGCGGATGCGCGGTGCACTGGCAGCGGACGCCCAACGCGCGGCCGGAGCCATGCCCACGGCCGAGCCCTTCACCCGGATCAGCCGCCAGACGACACCGGCGCCACCCTTGCGACTCGGAATCGCCTGTGACGTATCCGGCTCGATGCGTCGCTTCGCCAAACCGGTCGCGAGTGCCGCGTGGATCCTCGCCCACGCCGCGCGCCATGCCCAGGTCGATGCACGCACCGCCACTGTGATCTTCGGTGCTGACGTTCAGCCCATCACCTACCCCGGCGCAGCCCCGGCGAAAGTGACCGATTTCAAGTGTGGTGGCGGCTGGGAGGACATTCCCGGCGCCCTTGCCGCCCTGGACGGCGCACTCGGCCTCGCCACCCCCGGCGCCGCGCGGCTCATCGTGATCGTCTCCGACGGAAAGTTCTGCCCCAAGCCCCACAAGCAAGCCCAGCAGCTCCACGACCGGTTGCGCGCCCATGGGTGCGGCGTGCTGTGGCTGGTGCCGAATCTCAAAGACAGCACACCCCTGCACGGGGGCACCGTCCTCGAGCTCGCCGACCCAGCATCAGCCGCGCAGGCCATTGGCCGTAGCGCCACGCAGGCGCTACGAGCCGCCCACTAGATAACGCCGCTGCCGGACACAGAACCCGCAGCGGGTCACCGAGGAGATCCATCGAGGAGATCGCTATGCACCACAACGTCACGACCCTTGACGAGACCATCGGGCAGGACCCGGACCGCTACAGCTACCAGGCCACCGTCGAAGCGGGCGGGAACATCATCCGCGCCAGGGTCGTTCGCGGCCCCGACGTGCACCAGAGCCGCGCCACCGTCGAAGTGCTGGCCACTCCACGGAGGTGGTCTCAGGTCACCACGCAGAGCCCCAGTAGATGGTTCGCCAAGACCTCACCGCCCAACAGGCCCGGACTCAACCCGTCCATCGAGCTGCGCCCCGTCGTCACCAATCTGATCAACCGGGCCATCAACATCCTCGGCTTGTAACCCATCCCACGCGGCACACCGACAACGCCGCGCGCGGTTCCCGCCACGCTCGGCACGCCGCGACACGGGACGGTCGAGACAAGTGAAAACGCTTGACTCCTCACAAGAGGAGAGCGTCCATAGTCATGTAGCCGCGAACGAACCGGCAGCGCGCGCCGGGGCTACACCGCCCTCCGGAGGGCATGACCCACAACCCCAATAACACCGGGAGACCGTCATGCCCAGCACCACCCAACACAACACCACCAGCCCAGTTCGCACCGACACCGAATCCAAGGCGTGGGCCGCACTGCACGCCCACCCCGGATCCACCACCGCTGAGATCGCCCAGCACGCCGGGATAGGCCGGTCCACCGCAGGCAAGATCCTCGCCGCGTGGTCGCGCTCCGGCAGCATCACCCGCACCCCCGGCGCCAGCACCGGATCGCGGCGCCTGCCCGACCGCTTCTCCCCGGCCACGACCCCGGAACCGGCAGCGAAGGCCACACGCGCGAAAACGGAGACCCCACAGGTGAAATCCGACCCGAAGCCGGGCCACTCCGCCGCACAGCCTTCACTGGGCACGCGATCGACCACCCCCACTGCCACCACCGAAAGAAGTGACGCGGCCGTGCCGTCCGAGAAGCGCCTGGCCAAGGGCGAGCTGCGGGGACTGGTCGAGGACTACCTGGCTGAGCATCCCGGTGAGGAGTTCAGCCCGGGCCAGATCGCCAAGGCCCTCGACCGGTCGGCCGGTGCGATCAACAACGCGCTGCACAAGCTCTCCAACGACGGCTACGCCCGCCAGACCCAGGACTCCCCCAAGCGCTTCACCACCGGCGAGTCCTAGGACACCGGGTGCCGCCTCGCCCCGGGCCCGCCCGTCACCCAGCCGGCCCGGGCGAGGCGGCCGGCGCGAGCTGGACCACGACTTTGAAGGAAAGAGCTATGCGGATCTTCTTCGATTGCAACCAGAATAAGCAGGATTTGCGGGGGCGCTCATGACGCTCACCGACCCGGATTCCACCTGGCACAGCGTGCGCCGCGCCGCGAACCAGTGGCGCGCAGCGATTGACTACGCCGACATGGTGGATTCCTCGCACTGGTCCCGTGTCGACGAGTACGCCAACGAACTGGCCGCCCACGCGGCGCAGCTCATCGACTGGCTCGATATGGGCGGCAGGCCGCCCCAGCAACTCAGCACGAGCAGCCCGTCCGGACACTCTGACCCGTCACATTCTGGGGGTAACCTATGACTTCTCGACCCGAATTCGTGGTGCGGCAGTTCGCCGAGAACGACTGCCTGATCACCGCGATCGTTCGTGACCCGAGCGACGAGCAGGCGGTGGTCTACGGCGTCGTGACCCGTCGCGGGCGGCTGGTAGGCAGCTACTACTGCGTGGATCACGTGCGTGATGACTGGCACATCGTCACCGCCGACGGTCACCAGCACGAAAGCGCGGACCCCAGAATACCGCTCACAGAACCAATGGCGGTCTACGCACTGGCGAACATGGCCGCCCCGCCCGTGCACCGGATCTCCTAGCACGAGAAGGCCCTTCGGCCCCGTCACCCCGAAATCAACTCGGGGGACGGGGCCGACACGTGTCCGGGGACTCAGCTTCGATTCTTCGTCTCGTCGCACAGTGACGGGTGGCCTCGGTCGCGGTAGAAGACCACCGGATCGACTGCGTTGCCACTGTGCTCGATCTGGAAATGCAGGTGCGCTCCGCTGGATTCGCCGCGATTGCCCACCTCTGCGATGACCTGGCCCGCCTGGACGTGGTCACCGACGCGCACGTGGTTGGCGTTGTTGTGGCCGTAGGCCGTAACGACCCCGTCGGGGTGCTCGATGCGGACCCACAGGCCGTAGCCGGTAGCGGGACCGGAATCGATCACGGTTCCCGCATGGGCGGCGCGAATGGGTGTGCCGATGGGTGCGGCGATGTCCTGGCCCCGGTGCATCTCACCGTCACGGGGCCCGTACCCGGAGGTACATGTGCCGGTGGTGGGAACGACCCACTCCCCCGGCGCCGACGCGGGTTGACAGTGCGCGCCGTGCAGGGCCGCGACGATCGCGCGGGCTGCTGGCTCGTGTTCGGCGTAGGCCTCGGGAAACGCCGATTTCTGGACGGCGTCGGCCGCCTCCGTCACGCGCAGTGTCTCCCATCCGGGGACTGCGAGCAGGTGTGTGTAGAACTGGGTGGAGCTGTAGACCGGGTTCAGGATCTCCTCGCGCGTGCCCCAGCCCATGGAGGGGCGTTGCTGAAACAAGCCGACGCTGTCGCGGTCTCCCCAGGTGAGGTTTCTCAGCCAGGACTCGCGCAGCGCGGTCGCGATGGCCACGACCTGACCTTGTTCGGGCACCTGGAGTTGCTTGCCGACGGCGACGATGGTGGCGGCGTTGCGTGTCTCTTCCGGCCCGTAGCCGACCAGCGTCATCCCGTCGGCCCCGGCGACGAGACACGTGGACGCACTCGCCCGGGGCGCGGCGAAGATACTGGTGATCGCCGCGCCGGCCACGGCGAGCACCATCAGCGGGAACCCGATGACGACCGCCGCGAGGAGCAGGAGGACTTTACTCATCGCGGTTCACCGGCCGTTCGAGGCGTGGTGGGTACGGGTGGCATCGGGTGCGGCGCCACGATCTCCGTGCTGGAGCGGTGCTCTGGCGGCGAGCTCGGCTGCGTGCGCGGTCGTTGCGGCCAGGCCGCGGCGAGGTCGTGGAGTGCTCGGCGCTGGTCCTCGCGCGGTGCCAGGGGTGCCCAGATCGGCTCGGCTGGGCTGGCGAGTGCCTCGGGATCGGGGTCGAGGAGGTCAGCGGCTGCGGTGGCGATGGGGAGGTGCTCGGGGTGGTCGAGTCCGCGCCACGCGGCGGTGAGCTGGGTGCGGAGGCTGGCTTCGCGGCGGGCGGTGGGTACCCAGATCAGCAGCGGCGTGATGATGCCCGTGCTGGCCGCCAGCCGGGCGTAGCCGGAGAGTTTGCCTGCCACGCGCCCGGTGGTTTCGGTGCCGAGGTCGTATTCCAGGAAGAACTCGAACTCGCGGCCGTCGTAGTGCCAGCGTCCGTAGGCATCGGGCCGGACGAGGTCGCCGAAGTGTCGTGCGCAGCGGACCTCTGACCACCACGCTGAGACCTGCTCACCCTCGTGGGCGTGGGCGCGCGCGATGAGGGTGGTGAAGAACTCGCCGACTCCAACGGCGTGGGCGAGGCGTTGGCTGTGGGCGATGCTGGTGGCGCGGTCGCGCCGGTAGCCGAGTACCTTGAGGTCGATGCCGGCGTCAGCGGCAACGACTTGCGCTCCGGCGGGGCCGAGAATGTAGTGCTGCGGTGCGCTTCCGGAATCCACTGTGGGTTGGAAGCGGTCGAGTACCGACCACAGGTAGAGCTCCCGCAACCGTTGCCGTCCCGAGCGCGGCGACGGGAATGCGCAACTGGTGATCTGAGGTGCGGTGAGCACCCGGTGCTCGTGGACCATCCGGATGATCCACTTGTCTCGGCCGGTTAGCCGTTTCGCCAGGCGGGCCTGGTGTTCCGCAGAATTGGTGGCTCGGGTCTGTCGTCGTGTGGGCCGTACTCCGTGCAGTGATTTCTGCCGGATGGGTTTGTTGAGCATGAGCACCTCCGTGGATCAGGCACGGCACTTCGACGAGGCGGGCGGGACAGTCACAGGTGCAGTCGTGGATCAGTGCTCGGCCGTGGCGCCTGGCTGGCTCCTGTGGAGGCCTCCGGTGGTGCGGTGCTGGGCCGTGTGCGGGAGGCGGCGTGGCGGCGCAGCGCGCGGGATCGTCCGGGGATCGCGGCCGGGAGGGGGTCGGTGACCAGCGTGAAGGGCCGCGATTGCTGGCCGTGAACGACGAGGCGGGCGGCGGCGTGGTAGGCGTCGAGGTGGGCGAGGTCGTGGTCGGTGAGGTGCGGGTGGGTGTGCTGGGCGAGAGCGCGCGCGTCCTCGGGGCTGGCGGCGAAGAGGACCTTGTTGCGGGCGTTGGTGGAGATGCCTTCGCGGAGGTCTCTGGGGAGCTGGCCGAGATGCTGGTGTGCCAGCGTCATCGAGACGCGGAAGCCTCGGGCTTCGGCGAGCATGTCCTCCAACGGGTAGGGCAAGTTCAGGAAGTTGTGGCATTCGTCGATGTACATCGAGGCGTCGCGGCGTTCGCGCTGCGGCGTGGCGGCGCGGGCGGTGGTGGCTTGCCAGGAACGGGCCACCGCCAGTGAGCCGAAGAGCCGGCTCGTTTCGTCGCCGAGTGAGCCTTTCGGGATGCGTACCAGGCAGATTCCGCCGTCGAGGACCGCGTTCATGTTCACCGTCGAGGCCCCAGCGGTGAGGGCGTCGCGCACGAATGGGCGGAGCAGGAAGCTGCGGAGTTTGTTCATCAAGGGGGCGATGACTTGGGCGCGTGAGGCCTCGGTCAGCTCGGCGTACCAGTCCCAGAAGCCGCGCAGGACGGGGTCGGTGACCCCGGCGGTGACGCGGTCCCGGAACGCGGGTTCGGCGAGCAGTCGGGGGACGTCGGCGAGCGTGGCGACTCCGCCTTGGGTGCGCAGGGTGAGGCATGCAGCGCGGAAGACGTCGTCGGTGCGTGGTCCCCAGAATGCGGAGTAGACCCGGCGGAAGACTGAGACGAGGTTGTCGACGGTGACGTCCACGGCCTCGCCGTCGAGGGGGTTGAGGCAGGGTGGGCGGCTGCGGGCGTCGGCGTCGAAGAGCACCAGTCGGTCCGCGGCTGTCTTGGGCAGGCGCGAGAGGACGTCGGTGACGAGGTCGCCTTTCGGGTCGATGACCAGGCAGCCGCGTTCCACCTCGGCGTCGGCGAGGATCATCTGGGCGAGCAGGGTGGATTTGCCGGAGCCGGTGGCGCCCATGAGGTGCAGGTGCTGGCGGGCATCGGCGGCGCGCAGGCCCACGCGGCGGGTCGCTCCTTTGTCAGTCGTGCCCAGCGGTTTGACCTCCGGTCCCGGTGCGGCGACCTCAGGTGGCGGGGTGAGGGCGCGGGCACCCGCACGGTGCAGGCCGGGAATGGCCTCGTCGGTGGGCAGATGCGCGAGGGCGGCGATCTCGGGAACCGAGAGCAGGTCGCCCCGCCCGAAGCCACGGTGACGTAGGGCTGGGGCCGGGTGGCGCAGGCGGTGGCGCCGGTAACGATTGTGGTCGGTGTAGGCGGCGAAGCAGGTGGCCAGCGTGTGTGCCCGGCCTCGGAGCACTCGTCGGGCTCGGCGCCGTTGCTCGGGATCGACCGGGCGGGGCAGGACGGTGCTGGCGGCATAGCGCAGGCGGGTCTCGTATTGGCTGCCGCGTTGTTTGGTGACGCTGACCCGGTCACGCGCGGAGTGCTCCAACCGTGTGTGCGCATCTGCGTGCCCCCGCGTGGACGTCACCTGTGACGAGCGTGCTGTTGTAGGAGTGAGGAGGTCGAAGAGGAATTCGCGCAGGTGCGAGGCGCCGGTGAGGCGGCGGCCGGCGGCGGGGCGGGCGAGCACTTGTACGCAGACGTACTCGTCCGGGCCGAGGCCGCTGGGTGCGGCCAGGATCGCGCGGAGCGGGTCGGTGTCGAAATCGGTCTTAATCGGCAGCGTCTCGGGACGGGCGAGGCGGAGTTCGCCTCCGACGACCAGGGCGTGCTCGTTATCGGGCTCGGGGATGGGTGAGGTGGCCGGCTGGGTGCGGGTGCGGGCACCGGGCCAGGCCGCTTCGACGGCACGCTCGATGAGCCCCGGCGGGATTGTGCCGGGCACCCAGATCTGGATGGTGATGCCGTCGCGGGTGATGACGTACTCGCACGCCAGGTGCGGCTGGCCGAGCACTGCGCGTTTCCAGGCCGGGCGGAGCAGTCCCACCAGGTGGGACCACAACGCGGCCCCACCGGCGGCATCCACTGTGGGCGGTGACTGGATCGTCACGACTTTGGCATTGCGGCTCAGCCGGTTTCGCTGCCACACGCGCAGCCCGAGCCGCAGCACGAAGGCCGCCCCGAGTCCAGCCACGACCGACGCGAGCAGCAGTGGGCGGTGCAGGAGAGACCGGAGAATGGTCTCGGGGTTCTGGAGGTAGTGGGCGATGCCGTCCTCGAGGACCTCGACCAGGCTCCATGTGTTCGGAAAGGCGCGCAAAGACATCGGTGCCCCGGATCTCGTCGAAAGAGTGGGTTGTGGGCGTGGTTTAGAGGTCGATCCAGTCGTCGATGTCGCCGTGGCTGGTGGTGGCTTCGAGGGCTTCGGGGTCGGTGGTGACGAGGTCGTGTTCGACGGGTGAGGCCACGGTTTGCAGGGCGACCCACTGGGATCCGGTGGACAGCAGGGCTTGGCCCTGATCGGCGGCGAGCAGGAACTGCCGTGCCCCCGCGGCGAGCCCGAAGTGCGCGACGACCTCGTCGATGGCTTGAGGTGACTGGCGCAGCAGGATCTGGGTGGTCGCGTTACCCACGATCGCCTTGCCGAGGTCACTGCCCAGCAAGTCGCCCACGTCCTGGGTGGCCACGGTCAGGCCGCACCAGTGCTTGCGCGCCGCTTTCGCCATCCTGAACAGGAACTCCGCTCCTGCGGTGTGGCGCATGAGCAGCCACGCCTCGTCGACCACGACCAGGCGCCGGCGGCGGACCACGGGGTGCGAGACCTCGCGCCAGATGGCGTCGAGGGTGAGTGCGGTGCCAATCGCCTGCAGTTCCGGCGGCAAGTCCCTGAGCGAGTACACGACCAGGTGCCCGTCGGGGCGGGTCGTGGTCGGCCCGTTGAACAGGGTGTTGAACGCGCCGTCGACGAAGGGCCGCAGGCGCTCGGCCAACTCTGCGGCGCCGGTGGCGTGCAGGGTGTCCCGGAGGTCGGCGAGCAGGGGTGCGGGGCGTGACCAGGTGCGGGGGTCGGTGGTGATACCCGCGTTGCGGTAGGTGGCGGCGATGGCCTCGTCCAGGATGCCGCGTTCGGCGCTGGACAGGTCGCTGCCCAGCAGCAGGGACAGGACGGTGTGCAGGAACAGGCTTCGGCGGGCCAGCGCGTCGCTGGGGGCGCTGCGGCGCCCGTCGGCGCCGACGGTGACCGGGAGGTCGAAGGGATTGAGCGCCACGCCGGGTGCGCCCAGGCGCAGGACGGTGCCTCCGACGGCGTCGGCGAGGCGGGTGTATTCGTCTTCGGGGTCGATGACGCTGGCCTGCACGCCTCGGTAGAGGTGGCGCAGGAGTTCGAGTTTGACCAGATAGGACTTGCCTGCGCCGGATCGTCCGAGGACCACGGCGTTGTGGTTGTCGGCAGCGAACCGGTCCCAGTGCACCAGGCCCGAGGACTGGGCGTTGTAGCCGTACAGCACGCCGTCGGTGGTGGTCTCCAGATCAGCGGGGTCGGCGGCGGGAAGATCCGGGGAGGTAAACGGGAACGCGGTCGCCAGAGCGTGGGTGTCGAAGGTGCGCTGCATCCCGAGCGGATCGAGTCCGACCGGGAGGGTGGCCGTCCAGCCCTGCACGCTGCGGTAGGTGGTGGGTTTGGCGTCCAGCAGCATCGAGGAGGCCAGCGCGCGCACGGCGGTCACCTCGTCGGCCAGGTGCTGTTCGTTGTGGGCGTGCACGGTCAGGTACAGGCCGAGGCGGAACATCTTCGACTCGCCGCGTGCGATGCGGGCCGACAGGTCGTAGGCGTCCTCGGTGGCGGCCTCGACGTGAGGGTCGACAAGACGGCCGTGCTCGGCGGTGTGGCGGCGCCCGGATTCCAGTTTCGCCAGTTGCTGTTTCAGGTGCTTGGCCGCATGAGCGGGATCGACGGGGTCGATGTGCAGGGAGACGTCGAGGCGGCCGGGATAGTTCAACAAGGGTTGCAGCCATCCCGCGTTGACTTCCCGGGGATAGCCGGTGATCGCGAAGGAGGCGACCCACTCCCCTGCGACGGTGAGGTGCCGGGCCCCGATGGTCATCGAGTCGGGGGTGAACACGCTCGCGTGGTGCTGGGTCATCGGGAGACCTCCCATCCGTGCGGGTCGACGAGTTCGTCGGGTGTGGCGGGGTGCGTGGTGATGACCTCGGACGGGCCGGCCATGGCCGTCTCGGTGGTGCCGGTGTGGTCGGGGTTGCAGGCGCTGGCCAGCACGTGGGTGGCCTGGGCGGTGTCGAGCACGGTGAGACGGATGCTGGCGGGGGCGAGTAGTTCGATGGCCTCATTGACGCGCCGGAGCAGCCGGGCTTCGGCGGCCTGCCGTGCTCCCGCGTCCATCCCCCGGCGTGGTCGCCGTGGGCCGGTGTCGGTGGTGCTGAGGGTGGGGGCTTCGCGGAAGACCAGTAGGACCTGGCGACGGAACAAGTCCGTGTGGCCGGCCAGATGTGACAAGAAGTCGGCGTGTTCCTCGGCGGCTGCTTGCAACGACGGATGCGGCAGGCTCGGCGCGCCGTCACGCAGTGCGGCGATCTTGCCGGTGAGGTCGCAGCGTTGCGCGCGGATGAGGATCTGCACGGGCGCGGTCAGCGAGTGCAAGAAACGGGCGAAGGCCCCGACGAGGGCGGCATGCTCGTTATCGGTGCGCAGCGCGAAGTTGACCGTGCTGGCCGCGGCGACCAGGGCGACGCCGTCGCCGGCGAGGTCGATGACTCCGGCCTCACCGGTGCTCGCGGGTTCGACACCGCTGGCCGGGGCCGGCACGGCTCCCAACCTGGGGGTCTCGGTGGTCGTGGCAGCGGGCACGAGCCATTCGGGAACGGGTTCGGCCGACGTGGGATCGGCGACTCGGTGACGCGCGGAGAATCGGTGCCGCACGGCCGCGCCGACGAGCCGGTAGAGCGCGATGCCATCCCGCTGCCCCAAGGCCAGTACGAGCGCACCTGCGGCGATCGGGGTCGCCAGGACCGCGAACACCGGCAACGCCACGATGGTGCGAGTGGCTACCCACGCGCCGTAAAGCAGGGCGCCGGTCGCGGCCAGCAGCGTGAGTTGGCGGGCGGTGAGTCCGGCCAGCAACCGGTCTTCGCGGTCGACGTCGGCGGGGATTCGGGCCGGTCCGTTCATCGCGTGCTCCTCGGTGGACGTCGGCCTTCGGGCCAGGCCAGCGGCAATTCGGGCTCAACGGGCTCGGACGCGTGAGCGGGCGGTGCCGCGGAGGCCGGCTTCGACGGCGACTTCGGTGTCTTGGGCGCTGAGGTGCGTGGCGGCTTCGACGACTGCCGGGCACCGGGCTTGGGGCGGGGTTTTGGAGGCGTGGCGGGAAGGTCGAGTGGCAGGGCGTACTGGCCGTGTTTGTCCGGGCGAATGCCCTTGTAGGCGGGCAGGTCCGGGGGTCTGCGGCGGCGCGGGCGTGGCGGGCGAGCATGCGATGCGACCTCGCCGTCGCTGGTGAACAACGGCCGTTGCCCGCTTGCGCGCGCGGGTACGGGCGGTGGTGGTGCTGGCGCGGCGGCCGGTGGCGGCGCGCTGGGCACGGGTGTGCCTCCGACGAGGGGCAGGTGGTACTGGCCGCCGGGCGGGATCGTGGAGGGGCGCATGCCCGGCTGCCCGGGCGTCAAGGGCCGGGCGGTCGGATGGGGGCGGCTGGTGCGGGTGAACAAGGCGACTTGGCCGGGGCTCGGTGTCGTGTTGGTGGGCGGGGTGGGGTCGTCGTGCAGGGTGTGGCGGCCGGTCGCGTCGGGGTGGTGGCGGGTGTGGATGGGCAGCATGTGTTGTTGCCCAGGCCCGGTGCTGGTCGGCACGGCACCGGGGCCAAGTGGTGGTGGCAGTGCCCGGCGGCTGGGTTTGCCATCACGGGTGAACAGCGCGGCCTGTTGCCCGCGTGTCCCCGAGCTGCGGGTGGGCTGCGGTGTGGGGGTGTTGGCGGTGCGCGTGGGTCTGCGGGTTCGTGCCAGACGTCCGAGTGGGAGAAGCATTTGCCCTCCCGCATCCGTGCGCGCGCTCGAATACGGATCGGGTGCGGCTTCGCTGTGCATCGAGGACTTGTTGTTGCCCGCACCGGTGGGCCGGCCGATGGCGGATGAGGCGCCGCGAATCAGGCCGAAGGTCTTGTAGGCGAGAAAGCCCCGCACCATCGATCCGAGAAACGAACGGCGTCCGTTTCGCAGTGACCCGAGGATCCAGAATGGGATTTTGATCAGGATGTAGCACATCGCAATTGCGATGAGAAGCTGCGCCATCACACACCTCACAATCGAGGCCTAGAAGAGCGTGACCCCGCCGGGCAGGTAGAAAAGTCTGATCGTCGCGACAAAGGCCACTGATTGAGCGACTTGCACGGCAAGCACTCCGCCGAAACAACGCCACCACCAGTAGGCGACCGCCTCGGTATGCGGCAAGGCGTGACACATCAGCATCAGTGGCGCCGCGATCAGCAACAGGACGGTGAGTGCGACTCGGACAACATAGGTGAGCAACACCGCGATGATCATCACGACGAGAACGAGAATGGTGAAAAGCACGTACAATTCGCTGATCTGACCCTCGCCTTGCGGAAGGCGCCCTCGGAGGGTGTTGGTGAATTCCGCGGCGGTCTCCGCGACTTTGCCGGGATCTCCCACGAGGACTGCGACCGACAGGGCGTTGGCGAATTCAATTGCTTTCCCTCCGAAGAACAGGGACATGTTGGATGCGGTGAACCCGACAGCGATGCGGGGAAGGATTTCTTTGACCGAGGCTCTGGCGTGCAAGGTTTGGTATGCCATCGCACTCAATCCGGCCAGGGTGATCAGCAGCCCGGAGCAGGCGAGCATGATGCGTTGTGAGCCACCCCAGATTTGTCCGACGACGGGCAATTCGTGTAGCGCGGGTGTCGCCAGCAGTGAGTGAGCCAGCCAATCCAGCACCCCGTTGAGCGCCGAGGTGGCGATGTCTTCGAAGAATCCCCAGAACCATCCTGTCAGGAACTCTTGAATCCAGCCGTGTTCCTGCGCCTCATTTCCAGCGGGTGGGGCCGGTGGGGCCGGTGGCGGGGCTGGTGGCGCCGTGCTGGGTAACGGCAACGGCGGTGCGTCCACCGGCATTGAGGACGACGGCGGAGCAGGGGCCGGGAATGGCAGTGGAATGTCCTGAGCGACGGCCACAGGCCCGCACAGCAACCACAGAACCATTCCGGCCACCATGATGGTGATACCGCGTCGCGCGGCCTGGTGGGACATGCGTTTACACCTCAAGAATTCCTTTGAGGATGGTGACCAGAATCGGCGCGAGAGCGCAGACAGCGAAGCCGTAGGCGGCGTGTTTCACGGCTTGCTTGGCCTTTTCCACCTCGCTTGGGTCCCCGCCCGCGAGCAGGTAGCGCAGCCCACCAATGGTGAGGAACAACGTAGCGACCACCGCGAGGATGCCCATGATCCAGTTGCGGGCGTTGTTCATGACCGTTTCGAGGTTGGCCGCCTCGGCGAGGACCATCTCGGGGGCCGCGTGCCCGGTCGCAGCGCCGAGCACCATGCCGGCCAGGGCAAGGCCTACCGTGAGAGCAAGTCGTGGGTGCCGTGCGGCGCGGCGTGATCGCGTGGTGTTGGTGCACACGCGGCGTTCCGGATGGGGCGCGGCGGTGGTCAGTCGCATGGGGTGTCCTCCTTGCGCACGGGCGCCGACGACGGCAGAGCGGGGTACTTCTGAACTCCGGATTCGTCGCCTGTTCGGGACATCCCGTCAGCACACCGTCGGCGACCGGAGGACGTGGCCGGGGCAGGGTTTGCTGTCCGGTCCGTGGTCGCGCCGTGGTCTTCGTTGTCGCTGTCGTCGCGGAGGTAGTCGACGAGCTTGCGTTCAGCGCGCTGCCGCTTTTTCTTGATCGCCTCGTAGCTCACGTCGTAGTGCGCAGCGACCTCGGCCAGCGGGATCCGTTCCAAGCGGGTGGCGCCGATCAGGTGCGCTTCGTCGGGGGTGATGACCTCGTCGGTGACCGCGCGGGCCAGGACGATGTCGGGGTGGCCCCACGGCCGGGGCGGGGGCGCGGAGGATGGTGTGGTGCCCGTCGGCAGGGGTGTGTCCAGGGCTTCGCGGACGGCGGCGTGTCCGGCTCGGTAGGCGGCCCATCGCAGCCGCACCATGATCTTCTTTCGTGAGCAGTCGATCTGCGCGAGCTCGGTGACGAAGCCGGCGAGCACCGCGGCTTCGATATCGGCGGCATCACCCGCGAAGCGTGAGGTCAGGGTGGCGCTGGCCCGGATCAGCGCCGGCATCGCCACTCCGACGCATCCCAGGGTCCACACCGCGCCCTCGGCGCGGGAGGCCGACACCAGGTGTGCCCACACCGCATCGCGTGTGTCCTGCGTGCAGGCCCTGCGCAGCAGGCAGTCCCGCAGCTCATCAAGCCGGAGCATCCGCCCGGGCAGGCCCGGGAAGTCGCGGCCGTCGACCGTGATCGGTTCGGGCGCGGTTACTAGCCACGAGAAGGAGTGGCGAGCGACGGCAAGCGGCGACAATTCCCGCCCACCTGGATCATTCATTGAGTTCGAGTCGGATCGCATGGCGAGACCTTTCTGCAAACGTCGAACAACGACGTCCGCATCACGCCATGCGCACCACTACACGCCTCCTACGCCTCTCTTACGAAATGCATCACGCGCCGCTACAGAAAAGCTACGAAACCACAGAAACCAAGCGGGCAAGATCGAAACCGCGCGGAAGCAAGCTGGCCATCAAAACACCACAGGACACCCTTGAACTGCGGCGTTAGCGTGCTGAAGTCGGCGCACGTGCGCTATTACGAGCACGACATCAAGATCGAATCAATTCCTTAGAAGCGATCATTCCCTCGATTCTCTGGTGCGCCATCAGCGCCGCACTAACGACCGCGAAATTTCATTCCTGTCCGTCCCCAAAATTGCACGGAGCCGGAGTTCGGAGGTGTCACAACCACGAACGGTCCGCGCCGTTCAGGGGCTTGCGGAGGAATGCGATGACCGCCTCGGACCCTCGAGAACCATCGAGCAACACCGACACAGATCCGACAAAGTCCTGTACGCAGACGACACCCGTGCGGCGCCCCGACGCGCCGACAACCGCGACGGGGGACACCACCCCGACCACTCTGTGGCCCTGTGCCACGGCAACAGCGGCCTCACTCCCGCAGCGGTGGCCCCGATCCGTACTTGACGAGATCGTTCAGGCTTTCAGCGGCGTGGGCGAGTCAGTCGCGTTCCTCAACGCAGCCCCGTCGGAACTACCGGCGCTTCACAGCGTGATCCACACCCACCAACGACGGCCAGTGGACGGAGCCGGTGCCCGAGGGGCAGTCGATTTGGCAGTCGCCGTTGTGCCGCCCGAACCCGGCCACGCCGAGACGAGCAGGCGCCTGGCTCAGCAGGCCGCGGCTGCGCTCGCCGCGAATGGCGTGCTCGTGGTGCTGACGCATCACCAGGTCCATGACGGCCGGCTGGTGGATCCCACCGGCGCGGTGGTCACCTCCGCGCAAGATGAGGACTTGCTCTACCTCCAGCACATCGTGGCCCTGCTCGCGCCGCTGCACGAGCTCACCCGGCGATCCACGGGGCCGGCATCCGGCGAGGGCTATTCCCCGCACAGCCGTGTGCACCTGGACCTGCTGGTCTTCGCCCAGCCCCGCCAGCCCGACCCCGACATGCCCACGCACCTGGCCGGACGGATCGAAGGAGCCCAGCGATGACCGATACCCACCTGCCCCCGTTGTCGGTATGGGCCACCGCTCAAGCCGCCCCGGTCACCCAGCGCAAGGGCCGCTATCTCCGCGAGTCCACCGCGCACCCGGCCAAGATGCTGCCCGCCATCGCCGCGCACGCCATCGCCCACTACACCCGGCCCGGCGACACCGTGCTCGACCCCATGTGCGGCATCGGCACCACCCTCGTCGAAGCCCTCCGCCAGCAGCGGCGCGCGCTCGGCGTCGAATACGAACACCAGTGGGCCCAGATCGCCCAGCACAACCTCGACCGCGCCCACCACACCGGCACCCGCACCCCAGGACGAGTAATCCGCGGCGACGCCCGCCAACTCGACTCCCTACTACCCTCGAAGCTCCACGGCACCGTCGGTCTCGTAGTCACCTCACCGCCCTACGGCCCCTCCACCCACGGCCGAGTCACCACCGGCGACACCGGCGTGCACAAACGGCTCCACCGCTACGGCAACACCCTCGACCGAGGCAACCTCGCCAACATCGGCCACCACCGGCTCCTCACCGGCTTCACCCGAATCCTCACCGCTACCGCCCCCTACCTCCGCCCCGGCGGGCACGTCGTCATCACCCTGCGTCCCTGGCGCGAACACGGCGAACTCATCGATCTCCCGTCCCAAATCACTACATGCGGGATTCAAGCCGGCCTAATCCCCGCCGAACGCTGTGTCGCCCTTCTCGCCCGCGTCTCCGGCGACAACTTGGTCGCGCGGGGCAGCTTCTTCCAACGCGACTTCGTTCGGAAACAACGCAGCAACGGCCTCCCCGTTCACCTCATTGCCCACGAAGACGTCATCATCTTTCGAAAGCGCGAGGGGTGACCCATGAACTCTGAAGGCCGACCGCCTCAAACAAGGCTGAGCCCTACTTCGCCAAGATCGAAGGCGATCAGTGACGGACAACAGCACAATGAAGAGCCGCGCCGCGAAACCCCAGAATTACACAATCTCCACCTCTTCACGCCCGCCGAAGCCGCCAAGATCTTGTCCGTAAGAGAATCCTGGCTTCGACGCAAAGCTGGAAACCGCGCCGTTCCTTGCACCTTCCTCGGCAAGCATCTGCGTTTCTCGACTGAAAATCTCCGTGAAATCGCACGCCAGGGATCCCAAGAACCCTGCTCTCGCCGTGGGCGACCGCGATGGCGCTGAGGTTTTAATCGAATTCACCCGAATGGCTTCCTTGCCCTCTGGCCCCGTAGGAGCGTCAATCTATCTGTCGCGCATGATCGGACAACTTGGAGAAGCAATGGCGTGGGTTGAAAAAAGAGGCAAAAGCTTGTGGCGGGTTCGCTACTTCAAGGCAGACGGCGCGCTAGGTTCCCTCAGCGGTTTCCCCACCCGAGGGGCTGCTCAGGAATACATCGAAACCATGGAAACAGACCAGCGCAAAGGAAACTGGATCGACCCCTCGGCGGGCACGATCACTCTGTCGGAATGGAGCACGCAGTGGTTTGACGCACTCGACGTCGCGGGGAACACTGAGTCCCAATACCGCAGCCTGCTGAACAATCACATCCTCCCCCGCTGGGGAAGCAGCGCTCTAACCGATATCAGCGGGACCGCCGTCAACACCTGGGCTAAGAAGATTCGAAACAGCGGCTACGCGGAAAGCACGGTCACTACCATGACCAAGCTGTTGTCGATGATGCTTGCAGATGCAGCCGACGAACGACTTATTGCAGCCAACCCCGTCCGCACCCGCAGACGCGGTAAACAACGACGCACAAAGCGAGTTGAACGGCTGTGGGCCACACCCACCCAAGTCGTGCGCATCGCCGACCAAGCTGCCGCGCTCACGGGCGCCTGGTCCGCGGCGCTGATCATCACCGCCGCCTTCACGGGTGCGCGCTGGGGAGAACTCGGCGGACTCCAACGCCACAACACCCACCTCGACGACGCCTGCATCGTCATCGACCCCGACACCGGCGCACTCCACGAGATCAACGGGCAATTTAGCCTCGGCCCCCCAAAAACAGCGGAATCTGCCCGCACCATCAGCCTTCCGCCATTTCTCGTCGACCTACTCCGCGCCCACCTCGACAGTCATGACCACCAGCACGTCTTCACGACCGCCGAAGGCGACTACCTCCGCCGCTCCAACTTCGCCCGCCGCGCCATGCGCCCCGCAGCCGACGGCAACACCGACCGCACCCATCCCGCCGTCCGAACCCGGGCGATCAAACCCGGCCTAACCTTCCACGAACTCCGCCACAGCCACAAAACCTGGATGATCGAAGACAACATCCCCGAAATCGCCCAAGCCCGACGCCTCGGCCACACCCTCGACAACGACATCCGAGAGATCTACTCCCACATCGGCCCCTCCGTCGAAAGACACCTCCTCGACACCCTCCAACAACGCTGGCACACCGCACTGTCCAACACCCTCACCCGACACATCCCGACGCCCTGGCACCCCCGGCGAACCCCACAGGCACCAACCCCGCAACGACCGCCCCACCATCCCCCAGTCATAGGCACATCACCATGATCACCGGCACTGAAGCGTCGCCCGACGGGCGGCGCTTCGGCAGTTCATATGGCGTCCGCATGAACACTCAAGATGCCGGGGCGCTTGTACGGGGCTGTTCGTGGCGGAACAGCGGAACGGCGGCTGCGGCGGCTGCGGCGGCGGCCACGCCGAATACCGTCAGCGCGACGGGGAATCCGGCGGGTAGCAGTGCGGCTTGGAAAGCGAAGCTGCCTATCCCCATGCCAGTGAACAGGGTGAAGACGTTGAGTCCCATGGCTAGGCCGCGGTTTCCGGCTAGGTCGGTGACGATTCCGCCCAGGGGTGGTTGGGTCATGTCGTAGCCCAGGGACATCACCACGATGCTTGCTTGCACGGCCAGCAGCGGCAGCGGGGTCGCCAGCAGCAGTGCGCACGCGGCGCCGAGGGCCAGTCCGGCGGGGATGATGCGGGCGCGGCCGTAGCGGTCGGCGAGTCGCCCGATGACGGGACCGAGGAGCAGGCCGGGGATGCCGTAGCCGAGCAGGGTGAGCCCGATGCCGATTTCGCCGAGCCCGAAGCGATCAACGAGGTAGACCCCGAGCCAGGTGTAGATCCCGGAGTGCAGCACGGCGTTGACCAGTACAAAGGCGTAGGTGCGTTGACCGCGGGCGGTGCGCAGCAAACTTCGGTAACCGGCGGCGACCTTGCGCCAGGGCGGCACCGAGGCCGGCCTCGGTGTGGCCGGGAGTACGGCCAGAGCGGTGCTCAGCAACACCAGCCCGAGGGCGCTGACGGTCAGGAACAGGCCGCCCCAGCCGAGCAGGGGCTCGGCGAGCGCGCCGCCGGCGGCGCCGACGGCCATTCCCCCGGCCATGCCGCCGAACAGCCACCCGAGTGCCCAACCGCGACGTTGATAGGGATACAGGTCACCGATCAAGGCCAGCCCGATCGGCACCACGCCGCTGGCGCCGATCGCCGTGACCAGCCGCATGCCGATGAACGCGGTCGCGGTGCCGACGAACGCGGTCGCGGCGGTGAGCACAGAGAACGCAACCAGGGAGGCGAGGATGACCGGTCGGCGCCCGACGCGATCGGACAAGGGCCCCCAGATGAGGGTCATGACGCCGTAGGGGACCAGATACGCCGGCACGGCCAAGCCGACCAGGCTGGGCGTGCTGGCGAAGACCTCGCCGAATGCCGGCAGGATCGGCGCGATCATGAAGATCTGCGTGAAGATCACAAACGCGGCGGTGGTCAACAGTGCCAGCATGCCCCGGGGCGCGCTGGGGTGGTGGTCGGGTTCGGACACGTCTCCTCTTCCTGATGACTGAAATGGTGTGCGCTGGGGTTGCCGGGGCTTCGTTGCTGCACCGTGGGGCGGGCGCCCGGCCTGTTAACCGGACACCCGCGTCGGCGTCGAGGAAGCGGGCTCGTCGGCGCCGGTGCCGGGCCCTAGCCGGCCGACGCTGGTGATGGCACTGATGAGCGGTGCGGGGCGGATGCCGAAAGAGTTGAGGAAGATCGTGGTCACCGAGGCTGCCATAGCCACCATCGCCCACACAGGGCTGATGAGGCCGGTGGTGGCCAGCGGGATGCCCAGCCCGTTGAATGTGAAGGCCAGACCCACGTTGGTGCGGGTGCGTCGATAGGAGAGGGCGCTGATGTCCCGCGCATCCAAGACTGCGGTGACGTCCTCGCGCAGCAGTACGAGGTCGGCGGATTCCACGGCGATGTCGGTGCCGCCGCCAGCGGCGATGCCCACATCTGCCTGCATCAGGGCTGGGGCGTCATTGATGCCGTCGCCGACCATGGCCACCCGGGTGCCGTCGGTCTGCAGCTCGCGCACGATCGCGGCCTTGCCGTCCGGGCGCACCCCGGCGTGGACCTCGGTGATGCCGAGTACCTCCGCGACGTGCCGCGCGGCGCGCTCGTTGTCACCGGTGACCAGAACCGGGACCATTCCCGCCTCGCGCATGGCCGCAACTGCGGTTTCGGCGTCCTCGCGGACCTCATCGCCCAGCGCGATCGCGCCCCGTAGCGACCCATCGGCGGCCACGGCGATGACGGTGTGCCCGGCGGCCTCGGCCGCGGAGATCCACGCCGACAGCTCGGCCAGTTCGACACCGGCGTCGGTGAGCAATCCGGCCCGGCCCACCAGTACCCGCCGGCCGTCGACCATGGCGCGCACGCCGGCACCGGTCACCGATTCGAAGTCGTCGGCGACCGCCACGGCCACGCCCGCCTCCTGGGCAGCGGCGACGACCGCGCGGGCCAATGGGTGCTCCGAATGGTTCTCGGCGGCCGCGGCTAGGCGCAGCAGCTCCTGCTCGTCGTCGACGGCTTCGACGGCCTGCACGGTGGGACGACCTTGGGTGAGGGTGCCGGTCTTGTCCAGCACGATCCGGCGCACCAGCCGGAAGGTTTGGAAGGCTTCGCCGGTGCGCATGACGATGCCACGGTCGGCGGCATGCCCGGTACCCCGCACGATCGCCAGCGGCGCGGCGATCCCGACTGCGCAGGGATAGCCCATCACCAGCACTCCGAGTGCGGCGAATACTGCACGGTGCACATCGGGCTGCCCGTCCAGCACCCAGCTTGCGCCCGGCCAGGCCACCAGCGCGATCGCGGAGATGCTCAGCACCGTCGGGGTGTAGACGCGCAGTACCCGGTCGACCAGGTGCAGAATGCCGGGTTTGAGTGCGCGGGAGTCCTCCACGTGGCGCACGACCTGGGCCAGGAAGCCCACGGCTCCGGTGGCGGTGACTTCGATCAGCAGGCTGCCGGTGCCGTTGATCGCTCCTCCCACGACTTCCTCGCCCGGCCCGCGCTCGGCCGGGACCGGTTCGCCGGTGACCAGCGAGAAGTCGATGGCCGAATACCCGGAGCGAATGCGCCCATCAAGGGGGATGCGTTCGCCGGACCGCACACGCACTCGCTGGCCGACCTCGATCCGCTCGACAGGTACCTCGGACTCGCCGGAGTCGGTGACCAGCCGGGCCAGATCGGGTTGGAGGTCCAAAAGTTTCTTGATCGACTGGCTGGAGCGGGTCTTGACCAGCAGTGACAACCACTCCGAGAAGGTGTGGTAGGTCGCCACGATAGCCGCGACCGCGAAGAATTCCGCGGTGGGGAAGTCCGCCAGGACCCCGGTCAGACCGATGATGCCGCCGGTGATGCCGGCGAACGCGCCGATCTCCAGCAGCACATGCTGGTTGAGAATCCCGCGCCGCGCGGACTGATACGCCATCCGCAAGATGTGCGGGGCCACCCCGAACACCATCATCCCCGCCAGTATCGCGGCGATCCACCCGTTGACCGGGGGATCGAGCCAGCCGGCGTACCGACTCCCCAAGGCGATCGCGCCGGGGGCAGCGACGGCGGCCGCCCACCCGGCCGCCCGCAACCGGCCGGTGGGACGCAGGATCGAAAACACCAGCGCTAGTGCGGCGATCAGCAAAGTTGCGCAGGCGAGCGTCCACCAGCCTTCGGCGATCTGCACCATCGCGGCCAGGCTCACGCCGATGGCGGTGAACAACCGCTTGCCCTCACGCAGCAGGTCGGCTTCCTCATCCTCGAACGCGCGCAGCTTGCGCGGGTCGTAGAGGTCGTAGCCGATATCGCGCAGCGTGCCCAGGATTCGATCCGGCGCGATTCGGGCAGGGTCGTAGTCGACCAGGGCTTGTTCGTGGGTCAGGCTCACCGCCACCGTGCCGACACCGTTCAGGCGGCCCAGGGACTTTTCGATCGTGCCGGTGCACAGCGAGCAGTGCAGGCCCGCGATCCGCGCCCGAATCCGCTGATGCCCAGGCGTGGGGCTCGGCTCGGAGGCCCACAACTGCGACTCTTCCGCGACGGCGGCACTCACCGTCCCGCCCCCTCGATGACCTCGTAGCCGGCGGTGTCCAACCGATCGGCCAGCACACCGCGATCGGCCAGCTCCGAGCCGACCCGGACCCGAACCTGGCCGGTGATGTGGTCGGCCGTGACCTCTCGCACCCCCTCAACCCGGCGGAGCACCGCGTCGATCCGCTGCTCGCACCCGGTGCACGACATCCCCGTCACCTGCAACACCAGCGTTTCCATGCCCCTCACTCCCAAGCCTCGACGTGCGGTTTTCCTTCGCCGAGATAAGCTAGAACCTTTCCCCAGGGGTAAGGTCAAGCATGAGAACTACCGGTACCGCAGGAGGCTGGGATGACCATGACCGTGGGCGCCGCCGCCCAGGCGGCGGGAGTGAGCGCGAAGGCCGTGCGCTTGTGGGAGTCCAAGGGCCTACTGCCGCCCGCCGAGCGCACCGAGGCCGGCTACCGCCTGTTCACTGACGACGATCTCGCCGTACTGCGCTTCATCCGCCAGGCCAAAACCCTCGGCCTGACCCTGCCGGAAATCAAGAACATCATCGACTTGCAGCGCGACGGGGCCACCCCGTGCGGACGCGTCACCGAACTTCTCGATGCGCACATCGCCGACATCGACCGCACCCTGACCGAGCTCCGTCAACTTCGCCGCTCGCTGTCCAGTGCCCGCCAAATCGCCCGCGACGGAAAACGCCGCGGTGAGCACGCCGTTGTCTGCCGAATCATCGAAAACCACACAACCGCGCCGGGGGCTAGGTCATAGCTGACCTACCCCTGGGCCGTCCGTCGCATTGCGTACCTCCTGAATTCGAGGCGATCACTCGACGCTGCTCCATGCAGCGGCGACATGCATTGCCTCCCGGCAGCAGTCTGGTCCTTTTGACGCTGCTACGTGGTGGCTAGTGGGTGCTCGCCCTGGCTCGTAGCCGCCGACGAGGTCGGTGGCGACCTCGGCGTACGTCACCTCGAACTCGGCGAGCCAGCGCTCAGCGTCGATGGCGGCAACGCAGCGCGAGCCGACCGCGGTGACCGCCTTGTTGGTAAGCCACTTGATCTTCTCGTGTCGCGGACCCGCTCCAGCATCATCTTGGACGCTCGGAATTCCTCACGGCGGTGGGTGATCGTCACCGACTTCGCGAACCCCAGGGGTTCGGGTGGCTGCTGGCCGCCGTCGGCCCCACGCTACTGACCCGATTCGTGCGCGAACCGACCCGACCAGGAATCCTCTTCAGCGCCTACGGGCTGCGCGGCCTCGTCGACCTCGTACTGGCCGCGACGACGTGGCCACTCATGGCCGCCGCAGCACTGCTGCTCTACGGCCCGGGCACCTCCACCGGCACCACCACCTTCACCAGCCTGGTCCAAGCCCACCGATGAAGCCGTGCGGGGCCACGTGTTCTCCGGGCTGGACGCTCTGTGGCAGACCTGTCGACTGGCCAGCCTCGTCCTCGGTGGCCTCCTCGCCGACAGACTCGGCATCACCGCCGTTCTACCGCCTCGGACCCGCGCTCCTCCTCACCGCCGCAGCAGCCAGATTCAGCCCCACCAACACCCATCCTCGCCGATGCGCCACAAGGCCTGATGAACGCGGCTCGAACCCCTAGGCCGCCTCCGAACACAACCGTCGGCAGCGGCTTGACGGACCTGGCCGACCCGACCACCGTGTCCCTACCCACCTACGAGGGGTATTACGGAGGACGTAGCACCTGTCCAAGCAGCGTGTCGACCGAAGGCGGTGGTTGCCGTGATGGACGGAACGATGGGTATGGGCATGGGCCTGCTCGCGATCCTATGGGGCCTGGTTGGGCTTGCGGTGCTTGCGCTACTCGTGCTGGCAATCATGTGGCTGATCAGGTCACTGACAAACCAGGGCCAGCTGACACGGCAGCGCGAAGACCCAGCGGAAGCAGAGCTCCGGCGTCGCTATGCGGCGGGCGAGCTCGATCGGGAGGAATACCAGCGCCGCCTGGGCGACCTCCGGGGCCCCTAAAAGGGCTCCACCGGGCTTAGCCGCTCGTGCAGCATGGGGCGCACGTGTGCTTGTGCCTACAGAAGGCACGGATGGGAATGCGGCCTGGGCTCGACTGGTCAACGACTAACGAGATGTCAACCCTGCACCCGACTGGAACAAGGGGGCTGGGCGCCACAGCGACAGCGCCCAGTTCCGCGTGAACAGGCAGGACAGCGCGAAGGTGATCCTCTGCGCCCAGAGACGCAGCCTCTCGATTCGCGGCACCCGCACCAATGCCAACGGTGAATCGCGGCCGACAGAGTCCGCGAGCAACCCTGCATCGGTACACGCCCGCCACGTCGCGGAGCATCACCACCCCGCGTTTTGCACCGGTCGCAGCCATTCCATGCTGAAGGGCGCGACAGTCTAGTTACAGGTCGACGGTCAGTTTCGGGCTGCGGGCGCGTGAGACACAGGGGTAGACCACATCGCGGCGATCACGCTCATCGGGCCGCAACACGGTGTCACGATGATCGGGAATGCCTTCTAGGACAACGAGTTCACACGTACCGCAATATCCTTCCTCGCAGGAGGCCGGAGCGTCGGGCACTGCATCTCGGACCACGTCCAGCAGGCTGCGGTCGGCCGGGACCGGCAGGATTCGTCCGCTGCGTCGCAGTTCGACCTGGAAATCGGCGGTTGCAGCACCGGCAGCGGCGAAACGCTCGGTGTGCAGGTGCCGGTCAGGAAAGCGGGTGGCGACGATCTGCTTCACCGAGGTGAGCAACGGTTCGGGACCGCAGGCGTAGACGGCCGCTCCCGGCGGAGTTTCGGCCAGCGCATCGGCGAGGTCGGGCAGACCATCGGTGTCTTCGCGGACAAGGTGCACGCGATCGCGGTCTAACGCCAGGAGCTCCTCCGTGAAGGCCATTGCTGCGCCGGAGCGGGCGCCGTAGATCAGGCTCCATTCCCGTCCGGCTTCGGCCACCGCTCGAACCATGGGCAGCAACGGGGTGATACCGATGCCGCCAGCGATGAACAGGTAGTGGTCAGCCAGCACCAGGGGAAACCGGTTCCGCGGGCGGCTGATGGCTACTCGCTGGCCCGCCCGCAGCGCGTGCACCTCATCTGACACGCCGCCTGCCGGAACGTGGAGCACACCGATGCGGTACGTGTTCAGGTTCGCTGGGTCGCCACACAGCGAGTACTGGCCGATCTGTCCAGACGGCAGGACGAGATCGACATGCGCACCGGGTTCCCACGCAGGTAGCCGCACGCCGTGCACGCTGGAGAGCTCCAACGCGATGATCTTGTCA
Source organism: Saccharopolyspora tripterygii (assembly GCF_054778355.1). Lineage (NCBI taxonomy): Bacteria > Bacillati > Actinomycetota > Actinomycetes > Pseudonocardiales > Pseudonocardiaceae > Saccharopolyspora > Saccharopolyspora tripterygii. The sequence goes on from NZ_BAAGZP010000002.1 coordinate 48,993, forward strand.
GCAACGGGGCGGATCCCGGCCACGATGACGGGTTGGGTTCCGGGCGGCTCTACGGCCTCAGCAGGTTCCGCGGGGGCCGAGGTGTCGGCGCTGGCTCGTCTTCCGGCGAGCAGTCGGTAGAGGCTGAAGAACCCGACGATCCAGATCAAGACGATGCCGGTCCCGAGCACGACCGGGTCGTCTGTTCCAGCGGTGAAGGCGTGCACGGTCGTCAGCCCGAACACGGCGAACGCGCTGCGGTGGACGTAGGACCACCACCGATGCGGGATGCGCTGGCTGAGCAGGGAAGTCGCTTGGATGGCGACGAGCAGATATGCAGCGATCACGCCCCAGGCCACCGCGGTGGGTCGGTAGCTGGAGGTGAACGGGATCAGTAGCTGGGGCAGCCCGATGTTCACCCAGGTGTCGGCGAGTAGCGCAAAAGCGTGCACAGCGAGGAAGGTCAGGGACAGTGCGGACACGAAGCGGTGCAGGTCTCGCAGGCGCGCTGCGTTCACTCGCTTGCCGAGCACGCGGGTCGAGAACAGCAATCCCAACACAACCGTGGTCGATAGCAGCCACCAGGACATCAGTCCGCCGACGCGCGCGAGGTACCACCAGATTCGGGGGTCCACGTGACATACCTTTCCCAATTGCCGACCGGGTGCGCCGCTCCGTCCCCAGTGACGAGCACACCGGCCACGCCATGGGATTCCAGCAGGGTCGTCCCGGCAGACATGCCGGCGATCAGCGCCGCCTTGGCCAACACCTCGGCCCAGGAGGCGTCGCCGGCCACCACCGTGACGGTGGCGACCTCGCTGGTTGCGGGCATTCCGGTGCGCGGGTCGATGAGGTGGTGCAGTTCCCGCCCTTGCCGTTGCCAGCGGCGTCGAAGCCGGGTGGAGGTGGCCACTGCACCATCGGCCAAGGCCAGCCACGCCAGGTCCGTGTCCGGGTCGGCCTCGTCTGCCACGGCACTGTCCCAGGCCACACCACTGGGCGGCGAGCCCGCCATTCGAACGTCGCCGCCCAGATTGACAGACGCCCCTTCCGCTCCTGCGGTGAGCAATTCGTTGACCAGGAGATCGGCTGCGTAGCCCTTGCCGATGCCCCCCAGATCGAGTTGGACGCCGGGAGGTAGGTAGACGCGATCTGCTTTGAATTCGATGTCTGCGCAGCCGGGAGCAGGCACAGGCGGCGCCTCGGGCAGCGGTCCGTCCCGCAACGTCTCGAAGCTGCCGCTGTAGCCAGCGGTTTTCAAGGCAGGCAACACGGTCGGATCGAACAGACCACCGGTCACCTCCCACGCCCGCACCGCGGCGTGCACCACCCACAGCGTCGGAGCGCAAACCCGGACCCATCGGCCCTGCAAGCTGTTCAGCCGGCACAATTCGCTGTCCGGTTGGAACCGGGACCACAACGATTCAAGCTGGCCCAGCAGGGTTTGTGCCCGAGCCAGCAGCTCGGGGGCTCCGCCGGTTACCACGAGATGCCCGGCGGAACCCATCACCGGAAACCGTGCTTCAGCTGCCACTGCTGCGCGCCATGGGATTTGCCGCCATGGTCTGGGCCTGAGGCGGCGCGGGTGCGGCAGAAGAGTTTTCGGCCGTCTTGCCGCCGCCACATCCGCTGCCGCTGCTGCGGGTAGCAGGCCCCGGCGCCCCCTGAGCCTCGGGCGCGGGAGTCGCCGCCGTGGGTGCGGCATTGGCCACCGGCGACGATGGAGAGGCGTCGCCATTGGCCAGCAGAGGTATCAGCAGTGTGGCACCGGCAATGCTGGCCGCGGCAACGCCCACCCGCAGCGCTGTGCGGCGATCCTGTTCCTGGGCGGCACCAGACTCCTCGGCCATGGATCACATGCCTCCCATGCCGCTGTTCGGTGCAGGAGCCGCACCGCCGTTCGGCGCGGGGTTCATGCCATTGTTGTTCGGTGCGGGACTCATGCTGTTCATCCCGCTGTTGAACGGCATCCACATGTAGCCCGTGCCGCTGAAGGGCATCCACATCCCGCCCGTCCCATTGCTGGGCATTGCGGTGCCATTGTTCGGCATACCCATGCCATTCATGGTCATACCGCCGTTGGGCATCATGCTCATGCCGTTCATGCCCATGCCGCTACCCTGACCATTCGGCATCATCCCCATGCCGTTCATGCCCGTGCCGTTGTTGCCCATCATGTTCGGCATTCCGTTCATCATGCCCATGCCGCCACCCTGGCCATTCGGCATCATTCCCATACCGTTCATGCCCATACCATTCATCATGTCCATGCCATTCGGTTGGCTGGGCTGCCCCATGCCGTTCGGTTGGATGGGCTGCCCGGGTCGCTGGTCGGGGGACGACGGCGCAGGTGCCGTGGGGGGCGGCTGCGGGGCGTCCGAAGTGGCGCTAGCGACCGCCACACTAGTCGTGACACCAACCGTCACGACGCCTGCGGCGAGAGCGAGGGCCGTGCGATGTTTGATTTGCCCTAGCTTGAATGACACTTTTTCCTCCATTCCTAGGGGTGCATGCCGCGCATACACCTCTGATCTTCAGAGCTCAATTCCACAATTTCTTACCACCGGTATGCCAAGCTTCCGGGGGAAAGTGGCCTCATTTGCGAACGGTCGGCTGGAAATTTCGCAGTCGCAGGCTGTTGGTAACGACAAACACCGATGAAGTCGCCATTGCTGCCCCGGCGATGAGCGGGTTGAGCAGGCCGAAACCGGCTAGTGGCAAGGCGGCAACATTGTAGAAGAACGCCCAGAAGAGGTTGCCCTTGATCGTGGCGAGGGTCTTGCGGGCGAGTCGAATTGCATCTGCGGCGGCTTGCGGGTCTCCCTTGACCAGGGTCAGGTCGGCGGCGGCGATGGCCGCGTCGGTTCCGGTTCCCATTGCCAGGCCGAGGTCAGCCTGGGCCAAGGCGGCGGCGTCGTTGACACCGTCGCCGACCATTGCCACGACTTTTCCTTCACCCTGGAGCCGTTTGACTTCATCGACCTTTTCCTCGGGGTGGACTTCGGCGATGACCTCGTCGATCCCGACTTGGGTGGCGACGTGCTTCGCTGCCGCAGTGTTGTCACCAGTAAGCAGTACGGGCCTCAGCCCCAGTTCCTTGAACTGGGCAACCGCATCAGCGCTGGTCTTCCTGACCGTGTCGGCTACGACGAGCGCGGCGCGAATCTGTCCTTCCCATGCGGTGAAAACGACGGTGTTTCCGGCGCTTTCGGCTCGTTGCTGAGCCTGAGCGAGAGAGACTGGAACGTCCAGGTTGTCTTGGCTGGCCAGCCAGCTCGCGCGTCCGGCGAGGATCGTCCGGCCTTCAACGGTGCCGGTGACGCCACTTCCGGCGTGATTGGCGAACCCTGTGACGGCGGGGAGGGCCGAGTTCCTGTCTGCGGCGGCGTCCGCGATCGCGCGGGCGATCGGATGCTCGCTGGCGTTCTCCAAAGCGCCTGTCAGGCGCAGAATTTCCCCGTCGTCCTCGCCCTCGGCGGCCACGACTTCGGTCAGGCTCATCCGTCCCTCGGTGATCGTGCCGGTCTTGTCCAGCACGATCGTGTCGATGCGCCGGGTTGACTCCAGCACCTCGGGACCACGGATGAGCAGGCCGAGCTGAGCACCTCGACCGGTGCCGACCATCAGAGCCGTCGGCGTGGCCAGTCCGAGCGCGCACGGGCAGGCGATGATGAGCACAGCGACCGCCGCGGTCAGCGCCATCGACCCGGGGTGGCCCAGGAACAGCCAGGCGATCAGGGTCTCGGCCGCCAGCAGAATGACTACTGGGACAAAGATCGCGGAGATCTGATCAGCCAGCCGCTGCACCTCGGCCTTGCCTGTTTGAGCGTCCTCGACCAAGCGGGCGATCTGTGCGAGTTTGGTGTCCGCGCCGACCCGGGAGGCGCGCACCAGCAGTTGACCTCCGGCGTTGACGGTCGCGCCGGTCACCACGTCGCCCGCGCTGACCTCGACGGGCAGTGATTCGCCCGTCAGCAGGGATTCGTCCACGGCCGAGGAACCTTCCACCACGACGCCGTCGGTGGCGATCTTCTCCCCCGGTCGCACGAGGAATTCTGCGCCGACCTCCAACTGGTCGATCGGGATACGCTCCTCGCGTCCGTCGCGCACGACGGTGACGTCTTTGGCGCCGAGATTCATCAGGGCTCGGATCGCCTCGCCGGCGCGTCTGCGAGCACGCGCCTCGAAGTAGCGGCCTGCAAGGATCGCTGCGGTCAGGGCCGCGGCCACTTCCAGGTAAACCTCTGCCGAGCCGTGCGTGTTCGAACTGGGAATGAGCGAGAACGCCATCGTCATTCCGGGCTCGCCCGCGCCGCCGAAGAACAGCGCGTACACGCTCCACGCCCACGCCGCCAGCACACCAAGTGAGACCAGGGTGTCCATCGTGACCGCCCGGTGGCGCAGGTTCAGCACAGCTGCCCGGTGGAACGGCCACGCCCCCCACAACGCAACAGGAGAAGCCAACGCGAAGACCAGCCACTGCCAAAATCTGAACTGCGCGGCGGGCACCATCGACAGCACCAACACCGGCGCGGTCAAGAGAACCGAGACCAGCAATCGATCCCGCAGAGCCCGCACGCGCCGTTGCTCATCATCAAGAGGACCCCCGGCACCCTCAACCTCACCCGGCGTTGCCTGGGGCGTCGGAGAGGCAGGAAGACTCGCGCCGTATCCCGTGCCCCGCACCGTGGCCACCAGGTCCTCCGGCGCAACGTCATCGGAATGGGCAACGCGTGCGCTGGCGGTGGCGAAGTTCACCGACGCACTCACCCCGGGCAGCTTGTTCAGCTTGCGCTCGATTCGGGCAGCGCACGACGCACACGTCATGCCCGTGATGGACAAGTCGGTCTGCACCGAGCGAGTCGCATCAGTCCGGTCCGGAGATTCGAGTTCGGTCGTGGTCATATCAGGCTCGCCCCTCGGTGCCGAGCCCAGGAAGATCGCGAACGAGGTTTGCGACCGAAGCCGCTCGGCCGTTCGTCAACTCCAGCTCCAGCGTCACGCCTCGGACACGCTGCGCCCGGCCGCTCCTGGACTCGGTCATGCCCACTCCTCAACGTGGTCCTTCGATGTGGCCACGGCGGACAGCCGCGTACTCTGACCGTTACACTTCCAGTGCACTGGAAGGGCAAGGGGAGGGAACATGAGAATCGGAGAAGTTGCCGAACTCACAGGAACGAACACCAAGACCATTCGCTTCTACGAGGAAGCGGGCGTTCTTCCCGCGCCCTCGCGCACGCCTAGTGGCCAACGCGACTACGGTCCGGACACCGCCGACCGGCTTCGATTCATCCGACGGTGCCAGGCTGCCGGGATGACCTTGCGCGAAGTGCGCCAGATCCTCGCCGTGCACGAGCGCGGCGAAAGCCCCTGCAGCCACGTCGGGCACGTCCTCAACGAACGACTGGACGGTGTGCGCGCCCAGATCGCCGAACTCATCACCCTGGAAACCCACCTGGAACGCCTGCTCGCTCACGCCGAGCAAGGCCCTCCCAGCGAGCACGACTACGCCAGCGTCTGCTGGATCTTGGAAACCGAACCTCCCGACGCCCCTCGCCAGTGACGAGGAAGCCTCAGTCATCGCACTCCGGCGATCGCCCGACCGAGGCGCACTTAAGCCCGCCCCGAAAGACCGCTATGCCGGGTTTCCCAGCCCCATCGTCTCCATTCCTGGACTCATAAACAATGACGTGGCTCCAAGCGGCGGGCCGATACCTGGCCCCGCCCCACACTTCCGCAGCTACGAAACTGGCGCGTTCTTGATCCCACGTCCAACCGAGGGGGCGCGTCGTGGTGGCGGTAGTACGTACGTAACCTGGGGCCCGATGCGTGCGTCCCACCAGGTCCGAGCCGTGCGAGGATTCCTCGCCCGGCTCGTCGCGGTGCTCACGGTGATCGCTGGACTGGCCCTGCTCCACGCCCCGCAGTGCACCGATGGCATGACACCGGTCATCGACATGACCACCGCAGCCGAGCACGTGGCATCCGATTCCAGCCACGCCATGGCTGCCGGCACCATCGACGCATCAAACACCAACGCGGGCGTTCAGGACCGGCACCTCGGTGACGGGGCCAGAGTCGACGACGGCATGACCGCTATGCCGAAGAACGTGCTCATGAGCTGCTTGGCACTCCTGATCGTCATCGTCGGGCTCCTGGCGATTCTGCGCCGCCCCGAGATGCGCGTCGTTCTCCGCCTGATCGGGAGCAGCGTGTCCGCACCCCGGGCGCCGCCACCGCTTCCCCCCAGTCTCATTCAACTCTGCATCCTGCGGACGTAGGAGAAGTCTGCCCACGGACCGCACGATCCGTCGTGCGGCCATAACCCTGCGCCTTGAAAGCCAGGGCTACCTCGACTTCCCTACTTCTTCCTTTTCGCAGGAGGTTCCCTCATGGATCTGATCGCAGTTTTGCTCACCGGCCTCCTCGCCGGTGGTGTTTCATGCGCCGCGGTCCAGGGCGGACTGCTTGCCGGCTTGATCACCCGCCAGCATCGCAACGCCACCCCCGCCGAGACCGGAAACACCACAGTGCGGACCAAAACAACCCAGAGGCCGCTCAATCAGCTCGCCGACGATGTCGCACCAGTCGGTGGCTTCCTGATCGGCAAGCTCGTCTCCCACAGCGTGCTCGGCGCACTGCTAGGCACACTGGGCACGGTCGTGCAGATGTCAGTTGGCACCAGGACCGCGTTGCAGCTGATCGCCGGTGTGGTGATCTGCGTGCTGGGACTTTCCCAGCTCGGCGTGCCCGGTTTCCGCAAAATCGTCATCGAACCACCGCTGTCATGGATGCGGATCGTGCGCGACAGCTCGCGTTCCCAATCCGCGCTGGCGCCGACGCTGCTCGGCCTGGTCAGCGTGCTCATCCCGTGCGGCGTCACACTGTCGGTGGAAGCGCTGGCGCTGACCTCCGGCTCACCACTGTCGGGCGCGGCGATCATGGCGACATTCGTCGTTGGCACGAGCCCGCTGTTCGCGCTCCTCGGCTACGCCGCCCGCAAGGCAGCCACCGCGTGGCGCAGTCGACTCGCCGTCCTCACCGGCATCGCAGTGCTGATCACCGGTCTCTACACGCTCAACGGCGGGCTCGAACTCGCCGGTTCGCCGCTGGCCGCCAGCCGACTCGCCCAAGCGGCCACCGCCGAAGCACCCCCGGCGCCAGGCACCGTTACCGTGCAGAACGGACACCAGACCGTGGTCGTCACCGCCAGCTCCAGTGCCTACAGTCCCGCCAACGTCCAAGTCCGCGCGGACCTGCCCACAACACTGATCATCCAATCGGACAACGCCCAGGGATGCATCCGCTCGTTCATCATCCCCTCCCTGGGCATCGATAAAATCCTGCCCACGCGAGGACAAACCCCGATCGAGCTCGGCACGCTACCCCGCGGACCGCTGGCCTACTCCTGCGGCATGGGCATGTACACCGGCACGATCACCGCCGCCTGACAAGGAGACCCCAATGCCCACGACCACAGCCACCTTTCGCGTCACCGGCATGCACTGCGGAAGTTGCAGCCTGCTCATCGACGACGTTCTCGAAGACCTACCCGGCGTGCGCTCCACGCGCACATCGGTGAAGGACGAACGCACGGTCGTCGAACTAGACACCGCCATGTCCAACCCCACCGACGTCATCGCCGCCATCGACGAGGCCGGCTACCAAGCCGAACACATCGGATAAGCCACGAATACCGACAGCCGGCGCCGCGCGGTGCTCCGATGACCCGGAGGACCGCGCGGCGCCGAGCCGTGCGATTTCAGCTCTCACGGTCACGATGGACGGACTGCGACCCGTGCGATGAGCCGTGGATCCGGAGCACATCACGTCTGACACACCCCGGCGGAATCAAGGCCCACGCACGGTTCGTACCTCGGCCTGCTGAGCGTCGACGATTCGCTGCGCCGGCGTCGAAGAAGGAGCTCCGTGCACGGCGCTGCCGAAGCCGCAGCGCACCTGGGTCCGCGCTGGAGATCATCCTCACCGGGACGGATTCTGGCCGAGCAGCGCCTGCCGCAGCTGCGACACTGATGGCGCGCCCGAGACTCGACCGTCGGCGTCGCGGTAGAGCCGGCAGGACACATTCGCCGCGAGGCCAGGCTCGGCGAACGGATCGATCCCGTCGACCAGCAACGTCGGCGACCCGGTCATACCGGCCCGAACGGCCACTGCGGGGTCGTCGATCACTTGCACCGCGACCTCGAGGTCGACATCGCCGAACGCGTCCTGGAGCCGCTGTCGCAACAGGGGCGCGTTCGGGCAGTCGGGCACTTGCAGGATGTCCAACCTCATCGCCGTTCCGCCCGCCTCACTCGCAGCGCACGCAGCACTGAGCATCGCCGATCGGCCCTGGCTGCAAGCTCACTGCCGCGCACACCACGCCGTACTCAGTCGGGAGCGAGCCCAGCCGAGCTGGCGCACTGACTCCACCTTATTCCTCTCAGACTCACTACTCTACTATCCAGCGTAGTGATCTGCTGGAAACGCTGGCGGGTGCTCCGGCTTTCGGGCACAACGGTGCGCCGTCTACTACGAGGAGCGACGGTGACCCGTACCTCTCCGCAACCTCACTTCATCTGCTGCACCGACACAACTGTGAAAATCTTTCGCCGAGCGATGCTGTGCACGATCGTGGCCCTCGGGATCGGAGCAATTCAACTGCCCGCAGCAGCGCATACCAGCCTGGCCGGAAGCGTTCCAGCCAGCGGCGTTGCTCTTGAGCACTCCCCCGGCACCGGCCGATTCCGCCTCAGCGAACCAGGCAGCCCGAGCCTGCTCGACGTGGCGCTCACTGGCCAAGTTCAGGCTCTCCCAGTAGCACAGCAAACGAGTCAGCGTGACAACGTTGCAACACAACCATTTCCGTTGTTGAACAACGGAAGCTACGCACTGGTCCATCAAGTCGTCCATGCCGGCACTCAGCGGGCCACAGCCCCTGCGTCATTTGCAGCCCCCGCTTCCACAGCCGGACCTTCAGCCTATTCGGACAATGGCTCAGTGGCTCCACTCTCGAGGCCACACGACGAAAGCAACTATGAAACCGGCTCTTTCGTCTGGCTGGTTGGCGGAGGCGCCTTGTTCACGCTTCTGCTGGCTGTTGCGGCGGTCGTCGTTCTCTTCAGGGGCCGCGATCACTAGGTCCCGTTCCCAACTGGACCCAAACGCACTGTCAGCACCCCGAATCGCGCCCGCAGCGAGCTAAGACCCCGCCCGTCCTTGAGGTGACGAAGGCCGGGCGGGGACCGTCGCTATGGTGTCGTTGCCGGTGAGGCTGTCGTGGTCACTCGTTGTTTTCGGGGCTCGTTGAGCAGACCGAAGGCGAAACCGAGGACCGCCCACATTCCGGCGAGTTCAGCGAGTGAGGCCAACCGGAAGCGCCACAGCAACGCTGCGGGCACGTCCGGAGGGACGGGGTCCGGGTTCGAGGGACACGACCACAGGACGAGGCCGGTCAACACGATGCCTCCGACAGCTGCAGCGGTACTGCGGCGTGCCTGCGACCAACCGTGAACGGCCAGGTACCGGTGTAGGTAGCCCACCGCGTGCAGGATCGCGATGCCCACCACGATCAGCGAGAAGTACGCGACCGTGCGGAAAGTGACCGACTCCGGAGCCCCGACCCCTGGTGGGTTCGCAGGATACTTCAGCGCCGGTAGCAGCGACACGGCCAAAAACCCGGCCGCAGCGAGCTGGAGGCTCCGTCCGAAATCGGTGCGTGCGGGCAGCCGGTGCCGGTTGTGGGCGAACACGACCGCGAAGATCGCCCCGATCGCCAACCCGACGACAAGGGCGGCGACCATGCCGCCGACCACCTGAGTGGAGCGGCTGAACAATTCCTCGTGGGCGTGCTCACCGGCGGCCTGCGGGCGTGCTTCCTCGACATCGAGCGCAGCGCGGAGCGGGGTTTCGACCAGCAGAAGCGAGACCAATGCGGCCGTGAGGCCGGCGAGCAGCCCGGCCAGCAAGCCCCGCCGCAGGAAAGTGGCGAATGGCGAGCTCATGGGTGTCCCCGTTCAGTGGCAGGGCACGCCGAGAGCGTGGCGGCCGTCGTGCGTGAACTCGTGGACGGTGTCCGCCGCCTGCGCGAGCACGGCACCGTTTTCCTGAAGCACGACGTAGAGCAGAACGATCGCGAACGCGGCCAAGGCCCAAGCCCAGACGGGAACTTGGATGCGCTGTGCAGCGGGCAGACCAGCGGTGGTCATGTCAAAACCTGCCTTCCATCTCTCGTGGAACGTGGTGTTACTGCCGCAGCCGGTCTCCTGGCTTCCGGATCGGCGCTCCCCTTGGCCTTCCCAGACACCAACGCGGTGCCCAGTGGCGAGATCAGGGTCGCTCCCCGGTCACAGTGGCGAGGACCACGCCGGATTTCCACCGGCTTCCCGTGCACTGCGGCAGCAGAAGAGTACGAGGAGATCGCCGAGCCCACAACAGCCGATCCCGCGACGAACCTCACTGCATCGGTTCTCCTGCACATCAGGTCCAATGCCGGGGTGCAGGATTCATCAAAAGCCGCTCTGGACCAGACCACTCGCTCGCTGGCACGGCCCCTCGCCGGCGCCAACGAGGTCCTGGCATGGGAGTCGTACTGCGACGAGACCAACGGATTCTTGGCGCGAAACGTCCAAGCCTGGCAACGTTTGGCCGGATTTCAACATCACCGCGCGGGCACGGTTCTGGTGGCCTTTCGGGCTTCGTGGCTCGCGCTGTGCGCAACAGTTCCCGAGCACCACTTCGGATGGCCTGTCCCTTCGCTGGCCGAAGCATCCGTCGTGGTTGACGCGGACGGGTTGGTGCACGGTCTTGTGCTACGTGATCGATCGTGCGCCAACGCCTGGTGGCCCAACGTTTCCCACTTCCTCGCACCGCTCACCCGTGGACTCGAAGCTATCGGCGGCCCACCAGCAGACAGCGATCAGTACTGGGGCAACGCCGTCGGTTTGCTCGGCGAGGTGCTGCGACGGCTCGCCGCAGACGGGGCCGGAGGTGACGTGCTCGCCACCGCAGTGCAACTGCGCGCTGAGACCGGCCGAGCAGACCTGCTCGACGTCGGCGCGACGCAGAGCGGATTGTGGTCCCGACGTCGAACATGCTGCCAGCTATGGCGATCCGGCACTGGCTACTGCACAGAATGCGTACTCCACAACGCCCCACGCCGGAAGCCGCGATGACCCGACAGCGACGGGCCCACCGCTGCCCGCACAGCCATCCCAGGCATCAGCAGCCACGGCCAAGAGCGGCTCGCAACACCATTCGACAGGGCCGGTCGCCCACCCAAGCCGGCGGAAGCCGGTCGAGCCGGTTGTGCGCCACTGCAACGGGCGGCGTATCCCGAACACGGCTGAGGTTCCCATCGCGACGCCAACATCCGCGGCAACCAGCACGGCTGCGCCATTGACGCGGTTGCCCACAATCGCGATCTTGCGTCCGTTGCTCAGCGAGCCGAGCAGGCGGGCCTGTCGCAGAGCCGCCGCTCGTCACGCACGGCAACAGATTTCGATCAGTTCCTCTTCTGTTCGACCAGCCCGCAGTGACACTTGATGCTTCCGCGGCACCTTCCTACTCAACCAGCACTCCATTCCGCTGCCCGTCACGTCCTAGTAGTGCTTTGTTAGGTCGGTAATCGGTGGATGTGTTGGTGGCAGGTGGGGCAGGTGCCTGACCAGGTGGCGAGCAGTGTTTGCAGCTCGCGGATGACCTTGTAGAGGGTCAGGCTGCCCCAGATGCTTTTGGGTTGTTCAGGCGGAGGGTGGTGAGGAACAGGTGTGCTGCGGAGGCCAGGGTGACGTGGCGGTGCCAGCCGGTGAAGGATCGGCCTTCGAAGTGGTCGAGTCCGAGGCCGGTTTTGAGTTCGCGGTAGTCGTGCTCGATGCGCCAGCGGATCTTGGCCAGCCGTACCAACTCTGTGGCCGGTGTGTCGGCGGGCAGGTTCGAGATCCAGTATTTGATGGGTTCTTCGGTATCGGGCGGCCATTGGGCGATCAGCCACCGTGCAGGCAGCGATCCATCCGGTTGCAGGCGTGGCTTGCGTCCGGCGACACGGACAGGCATGGCGACGAATTCCGAGCTGAGCTTGCCTCGGGAGCCTTCCCGCCACGTGATGGTCGTGCCAGCGTCGCGTCCAGCGCCAAGGACGTGCTGGCGCAGACTGATCGGCTTGTCCTGGTACCGGGGCCCAGGGCGCGGGCCGCGCCCGGAATAGGGCCGCAACTCCGGGACCGCGTCGATGGTATGAGCGGTGGCTTCACCCTTGACCTGCACCACGTAGGACAAATGGCGATCCTCCAACGCGGCCCGGAAATGGGCGTTGTCGCCGTAGCCGGCGTCGGCGACAACCACCGGCGGCGCAAGCCCCCATTCGGCCAGTTCATCGAGCATCTCCACCGCCATCATCCACTTCGGACGGTTCCGCTCCGTGTCCGGGATCGCGCAGCGCGCACGACGCTGCACCACCTCCGCCGCCAAGCCATCCTCGACCGCGCAGACATCGTCCCAGCTTTGTGGCACGAACAACCGCCAGTTCACCGCCGCCGAAGCAACATCGGTGACCATGTGCACGCTGACCCCGACCTGGCAGTTGGTCACTTTGCCGGCCGTGCCCGTGTACTGTCGCGCCACACACGGAGATCGTTTGCCGTCCTTGAGAAAGCCCGTGTCATCAACCACCCACGCCCCCGGCGCCACCGTCTTATGGGCAAGCCGGGCCAACCTGGCCCGCACCGCGGAGACCTCCCACGTCGACGACGAGACAAACTGCTGCAACCCCTGGTGATCAACGCCAAGTCGCTCGGCCATCGGCTGCATCGACTTCCGCCGCCCGTCCAGCAACAACCCCCGCAGATACGTCTCGCCCTTGGCCCGCTGATCAGACCGCACCATCGCCGCGAACACCTCCGCCGCGAACTCTTCCAGCCGGCCACGCACTCGAGCGAGATCACCCTGCTTCACAACACAAGATCATCCCACACCAAGATCCACACCTAACAAAGCACTACTAGGCGTCGGACAGCAGTGCCGACGAGTGACCAGCGCCAAATAAGACGCCACCGCTAGAACGGCGGCGAACATGGCGGCGATCGTCCTCCAACGCCGGGAGCGGACCTTGGCCAGCAGGGCGGGCAGCCGATCCGGGTCCTGCGGCTGACCGGGAACGTGCTTGTCATTGACCATCGCGAGCAACTCGGGTAGTCGAGAAAGTTCTTGAACGGTACGCGCACAGGACTCACAAGAACTCAGGTGTTCTTCAAACGCGGACGTGTCCTCAGGCGATAGCGCGCCGAGAACATACGCGGCATCAAGGACCGCTAGTGGATCCGTCCTCGACTCAATTCGATCATTCACCGGTGGCACGCTCCTCACCTCAAGATTCCGCCGACCAAGCCGATGCTCAGGGCCTAACCGCCTCCAGCCTGACGGCAGCCCCGGCGACCACCCAAGCCCTCACGCTCCGTTCCGGATCAGCTAGCACAAACCCTGCTTCGGTCGTGATCTCCGAGTGCGGCCCACGTTCACTTCACCCAAGAACCAATCCATGTACACGACATTCGCCCCCTTCTGGTTCAAAACAACAAGTGATCAAGGTCGTAGCTCGGCACATCACTGAGACGCATACGTGCGGGCCCCGCACTGGCACGGCCGTCGCTGGAGCAGCTGGGGAGCTGCAGCTATGACCGGCCAACTGGAATCGGCGCCCGCTGCGCACGCACCCGAGAGACGACCGGGCAACGCCTTGATCAGCAAAAATCTGCGAACCCGGCGGAATGGCGGCCAACCGCTTCCGGGCTAGCGGCCACCTCCCGGTTACGGTTATGAGCCGCGGACGATCGCCGACCGCTGTGGCACACACCTGCATTTCGGAGCTGTGACGTGGGTCGCCAATACTCCACCACCGACCCCCAAATATCACATTCAGTAATTATAAACCATATTTCTAGTAACCCAAACGCATTAATGCAGGTAGCTATGCGCGTATAAACCGCGATGCGCATGCACGCTCCGTGCTGAAGCCTCGGGCTTCATGAGCCCCGAATCCCCCAAAAAGCACGAACGCGCCTCGACCCCCGACGAGGCGTCTGACCGCGGATTGCTGGCACCGCTGCTACGGCGTGCCAAAGAAGCACCCCTTGTGTGGCGTCTCCGGGAGAGGGTTGCGCCGCACGTCGAAAAGCTCCCCGCATCAGTGCGACACGCTCCGCGGAAAAGGTCGGTGCAGGTTGGCGCTGGCATCGCCGCCGTCGGCATGGTGGGCCTGGTGATCGGCAGTCTGACCACCGGCCCCAGCGAAGCCAAGGTCGAGGAGGCCGCCATGGCGGTTCCGGAGCAGGCTCCGGCTCCTCAGGCAGCACCCCAGCAGATCACGCCATTCCAAGCCACCCCGCCGCAGGCCGAGCAGCCCGCGCCAGAGACGACCCCCGCGCCGGTGGACCCGACCACTTCTCCACCGGCGCCGGAGGCCCCGCTTGGCCCGCCGGTGGAGGGCATCGACGTATCGAACCACAACGGCGCCATCGACTGGGGCAAAGTCGCTGGCGACGGCAAGAAGTTCACCTTCGTCCTGGCCACCGACGGCACGAGCTTCAGCAACCCGCGCTACAGCGAGCAGTACCACGGCGCCAAGGACGCCGGTCTGATCGCGGGCGCCTACCACTTCGCGCGGCCGGACAAGTCTTCGGGCGATGCGCAGGCGAACCGCTTCCTCGACGTCGCCGACTACCAACGCGACGGCAAGACCCTGCCGCCGGTATTGGACCTGGAAGTGGATCCGAACAGCGGCGGCTGCTACGGCCTGTCGGTTGACGAGATGCACCAGTGGACCCAGGCATTCAACGACAAGGTCAAGGAGCGCACCGGCAAGGACCCGATCATCTACGCCAACCCGTCGTTCTGGAAGCAGTGCATGGGCAGCACAGACACCTTCGGCGACCACGCGCTGTGGCTGGCGTCCTACGGCGTGGACAGCCCCTCGGTCCCCAACGGCTTCGGCAACTGGGACTTCTGGCAGTACACGGACAAGGGCAAGGTGGCCGGCATCGGCGGCAACACCGACCTGAACAAGTATCAGGAGGGCATGGAGCGCCTCAAGCAACTGGCCAGCTGACCCAGTACCGACCGAAACTCGACGTGAACGGGCCGTCCGCGCAACCGCGGGCGGCCCGTTCCATATGCGTCTCCCGGAGCGTGGCACCAGCACGCGCCTTTCACCGGCGACGAGTCTCCCCAGCACCGATGGAACGGAGTGTGACCAATCAATTCCCGTGCGTACCTACGATTGGCCGTAGTAGACATCTGAGGATCTTTCGAGTAGCTTTCGCGATCGGGCCGCGGGGAGCCCTCGCTGACACACCGTGAGGTGGGATCCGCTCATCGCAAGCGCAAGATCCCGCCAGGACAGAGGAGACTTTCGCAACGTGGCTTCACACCGACTCAAACAGTCGATGAAGGCAGCGCTCGCGGCCTCCGCGATTGCCGTGATGGCCGGAACCATCGCGATCCCCGCTGGCGCGCAGCCCTCGGACCCCCTTGAGGAATACAAGAAACTCGGGGCGGAAGCGGCTAAAGCCGAGGAAGATCTGAGCGACGCAGAGATGGCCATGGATTCCAACGAATCCGAGCTGGCCAAGGCCAAAGCCTCGGTCGCGCAAGCTAAGACGGTCGAAGAGCAAGCCCGGAGCGAGCAAACGCGACTCCAGGGCGACGTCGACCGCCTCGCCGGTTCGGCCTACCGTGGAACTCGCGTGGACGAATTCACTGCTGGGCTGACCAGCAAGTCCCCGGATGATTTCCTCGACCAGGCCACTATGCTCGGCGCGTTGGCCACCGACAACAAGCAGGTGCTCGACGGATTCAAGGACGCGACTCAGCGCGCTCAACGCGCTCGTGAGCAAGCTCAAGAAGCCGAGACCCGCGCGCAACAGGCCACCGACGAAGCTGCTCGTCTCGTCGGTGAAGTCCGACAGCGCAAAAAGGATCTCGACAGCCAGATCAAGACCGTCCGTCAGGCTCTCAACGACCTCGACGATTCCGACCGGAAACGCTTGCAAGGTCCGGTCGACGATGGCGAGTACCTCGGGCCGCCCGGGGCAGCGAACGCGGCACTGCAGGCAGCGTTGTCCAAGCGCGGTTCTGAGTACGTGTGGGGCTCGAAGGGCCCGACCACGTTCGACTGCTCAGGACTGACCCAGTGGGCGTACAAGCAGGCCGGCATCTCCATCCCACCGAGCAGCCGCACCCAGTGGTCAGTTGGCCGGCCAGTGTCCAAGGACCAACTCCAGCCCGGCGACCTCGTCTTCTACGACGACGGCAGCGGCGATCCTTCGCAGATCCACCACGTGGGCATGTACGTCGGCGACGGCAAGATGGTTGACGCACCGACCGAAGGGCAGCTCGTAGACGTGCG
Organism: Saccharopolyspora tripterygii; assembly: GCF_054778355.1. Taxonomy (NCBI): domain Bacteria; kingdom Bacillati; phylum Actinomycetota; class Actinomycetes; order Pseudonocardiales; family Pseudonocardiaceae; genus Saccharopolyspora; species Saccharopolyspora tripterygii. The sequence goes on from NZ_BAAGZP010000002.1 coordinate 65,371, forward strand.
CTCGATCAAGGGCGACGGCCACTACATCGGCGCGCGCCGGATCGTGGGGTGACCCGCCCCGCAGCATCCTTTTTCGATCCGCTTACCCATCAGACCGACAGCGCTGTCCTGATGGGTAAGCCCGGCACTGCTGGTCCCCGACGTCAAGATGGTGCGGTCCGGTCGAAGATGTCTGCATGACCATTATTGCCGGACGGCCTCCGGAGTCGGCGCAACAAGAATCCGGGCAGCTTGAGCATGCTCGGAGGCACGGCGCGAGAGTTGCGGCAGATGTCAGGTCCCCATGACGGGATGAGCGGCTGGAGAGCCTCCACTTCTGGCTGGCACCTCGTCCCCGCTGCCCCGGCAGGGCGTTGTGCCGCGGCGGCATGGACCGCACACGCGGGTATGTGTACCGGTGGAGGTGCCGCCTGCAGGCGTGGACCTCACCCCTGTACTACAAATGCAGTAGATAGCTAAGAAGCGCCCCTGGACCAGCGGCAAGAACATCTGCCAGGCACGGTCCGCGCGGAGTGCAGGCAAGCCTGCCTCATCGCACGGTGAGGCGCGATTCCATGCCTTGCTGTCGATGCCCGCCAACAGGGCACCACAGCTCATACGTCCCGGGCTGCAGCGTCACTGTGAGTTGCTGACTGCCACCTCCGCGCGGGATGACAGGCGTGGTCACTTCCGAGACGCCTGGCCCTTCGATAGACAGCGCGTGAGGCGCCTGGCCTCGCTGCTCCGCAATGAAGGTATACGTTCCGGGCGCCATCGGGTTTTGCGATAGATCAAGGGCGAAATCGCGGAGCCCGACGGTCGCGACACCCGGTTTCCCGGGAGCAGGCGGCCCAGCGGGAGCACCCGGCGTCGGCACAGGCGGCGCTTGGCCACCACCCGCACAACCGATCAGAACCGAGGCAAGCAGAGCCAGCAGGCCTCCACGGGCGGCAAGTTGCATCCAACGCATCGGTCGCCACCTAGATCAGGACGCGCAACAGGCGCGACACCAGTCGGAAGCGGGTTCACTTCCAGGCTACGACTTCGAGCGCGCAATGTCTGGACGACCACATCGCGCGCGACGAACTAGCAAACCGGTTCTCTGACGAGAGCGCCCTGCCGCCCCGTCGTGGCCCGCCCCGTCCATCACCACTACTCGGCAAGACAGCGAGTTGGCCGCGCAGATCGTGGGAGATGGCCAAGATCGCGCGGCTCTGAGCACAGCTCGGCGAGCAACGAAGGAGCGCAGTTCCGCCCCTCGCACCAGCCACGGATGGCCGACCCAACCCCTCTACCCCCACCAGCCCTCACGCGTGCTGTTCCGAGCGCCGGAAAGGCAGCTGACCTCAACCTCGCAGAGGTTGACTACAGTACCCCCCTAGGGTATTAATGGTGCATGTTGGCCGACGCAGCCGACAAGAGAGCGCGAAAGGACTGTCATCGTGATCGAGACGAACTACACCGTGGTCGGGATGACCTGTGAGCACTGCGTGCGGTCGGTGACCGAGGAAGTCAGCAAGATCGCCAGCGTCTCCGACGTGTCCGTGGACCTGTCCTCCGGTGCCGTAACCCTGCACAGCTCGGAGCCGGTGTCCGACGACGACGTGAGGGGAGCCGTCGAGGAAGCCGGCTACGAGCTCGCTTCCTGACGAGAACGGATCCCAGCGGATCCGGTAGCGAAAGGGTTGCAATGAACACAGCAGCGAAGCTCTGCGCCTACGGCGCGGTGCTCGCGGTCGCCTTCGGCGGCTCGTGGGCCGCCGGATCCGCTGTCGGCCCGTTAACGTCCAGCAGCGCCCAGGCGCACGCCGGACACCCCGACCAGGCGAACTCCGAGGCAAGGGACACCAACAGAGGCACCACCACAGGAACCCCGCAGGGCACTCCGGCAGGGCTGGCGTCAACCAGTGGCGGTTACACCCTCGCGCCCACCACGACACTGATCGCGCCGGGCAGCACCGACGAGTTCTCCTTCCGCATCACCGGCCCGGACGGGTTACCGGTCACCCGGTTCGACACTGAGCACGACAAGCAGATGCACCTCATCGTTGTGCGCCGGGACACGGCCGGATACCAGCACATCCACCCCGAGATGAACCCGGACGGCACCTGGCACGTCCCGCTGCGGTTCGCCGATGGCGGGACCTATCGGGTGTTCGCGGACTTCGCACCGACCGGCAGCGAGGCGCAGACACTCGGCGTGGACGTCTCAGCCCCGGGAACCTTCACACCGCTGGCTCCCCAGCCCTCCCGAATCGCTGAAGTCGATGGCTACCAGGTACGTCTGGACGGCGATTTGGTCGCGGGCACTTCGTCGCCGGTCACACTGACCGTGAGCAAGGACGGACGCCCGGTCAGCAACCTGCAGCCCTACCTGGCGGCCTACGGCCACCTCGTCGCACTACGGACCAGCGACCTGGCTTACCTGCATGTCCACCCCACGGGCACGCCGGGCGATGGGCGCACACCCGCCGGGCCGGGCATCGCCTTCCAGGCCGAAGTCCCCTCCGACGGCACCTACCGCCTGTTCCTGGACTTCCAGCACGAAGGCAAGGTCCGCACCGCCGAATTCACAGTTGCCGCACAGCAGGTCAGCGGCCGGCAGAGCCCTCCGCCCGCCGACGATGGCCACGGTGGCCACGGGTGAACAGGAGAACCTCGATGAGCACTGAAACACAGGGCCCCACGACGGAGATCGAGCTGGCCATCGGCGGCATGACCTGCGCCTCATGCGCCGCACGAGTCGAAAAACGCCTCGGCAAGCTCGATGGTGTCACTGCCACGGTCAACTACGCCACGGAGAAGGCCAAGATCACCTTTCCCGAGGGGATCGACCCGCAACAACTGGTCAAGCAGGTCGAAGCGGCTGGCTACACGGCCGAGCTGCCCGCTCCGCCCCAGGCAGCCGAAGAAGAGGGGGCCCCAGAAGCGGACCCGACGAAGTCCCTGCGGGACCGGTTGATCCTCTCCGTGGTGCTGTCGGTACCGGTGATCGTCTTGGCAATGGTGCCAGCTTTGCAGTTCACCTACTGGCAGTGGATCTCACTAACGCTCGCCGCGCCGGTCGTGGCGTGGGGTGCGTGGCCTTTCCACAAGGCCGCGTGGACCAACCTGCGTCACGGCGCGGCCACGATGGACACCCTGATCTCCATGGGGACCCTCGCCGCGTTCCTGTGGTCGCTCTACGCGCTGCTGCTGGGCAGCGCTGGCACACCGGGCATGACTCACGCGTTCGAGCTGACCATCCAGCGCATGAGCGGCGACGGCAACATCTACCTCGAAGTCGCCGCGGGGGTGACCACGTTCATCCTCGCCGGGCGCTACTTCGAGGCTCGTTCCAAGAGGCGCGCGGGCGCGGCGCTTCGGGCGCTGCTGGAGCTGGGCGCTAAGGACGTCGCCGTTATCCGCAACGGCCGGGAGGAGCGCATCTCGACCGACCAGCTCGCCGTTGGCGACCAGTTCGTCGTCCGCCCTGGCGAGAAGATCGCGACCGACGGAGTGGTCGAGGAAGGCACCTCCGCGGTGGACGCGAGCATGCTCACCGGCGAATCCGTACCCGTCGAGGTCGGCGTCGGTGACGCCGTCGTGGGCGCTACCGTCAACGCCGGCGGGCGACTGGTCGTCCGCGCGACCCGTATCGGGGCCGACACCCAGCTGGCGCAGATGGCCAAGATGGTCGAGGACGCCCAGAACGGAAAGGCTGCCGTCCAACGGCTGGCCGACCGCATCTCCGCCGTCTTCGTGCCGATCGTCATCGGGCTGGCGGTCGCAACCCTCGGGTTCTGGCTCGGCTCTGATGCCGGAGCCACCGCGGCGTTCACAGCTGCCGTGGCGGTGCTGATCATCGCCTGCCCGTGTGCACTGGGCTTGGCCACCCCGACCGCGCTGCTGGTCGGCACGGGCCGGGGCGCGCAGATGGGCATCCTGATCAAGGGCCCGGAGGTCCTGGAGTCCACCCGCCGCATCGACACCATCGTGCTGGACAAGACCGGCACCGTCACCAGCGGACAGATGTCGCTGGTGACCATCCACACCACCTCCGGAACGGACGAGGACGAGGCGCTGCGCCTGGCGGGCGCTGCCGAGCACGCCTCGGAGCACCCGATCGCCAAGGCGATCGCACAAGGCGCGGCCGACCGCGTCGGAAGGCTCCCCGCCGTTGAAGACTTCACCAATGTCGAAGGCTTGGGGGTTCAGGCCGTTCTCGACGGACACGCGGTGCTCGTCGGACGACCGGCCCTGCTTGATCAGTGGAGCCAGCCTCTGCCGGCAGACCTTGTTGAGGCGCAGGCCGGAGCGGAGAAGCGGGGTCGCACGGCGGTCGCGGTGGCATGGGACGGCGCTGCCCGCGCCGTCCTGGAGGTGGCCGACACCGTCAAACCCACCTCCGCCGAGGCGATCGCTGGGTTGCGCAAGCTCGGGCTCAAGCCCGTGCTGCTCACCGGCGACAACGAAGCCGTGGCGCAGACGGTGGCCGCCGAGGTCGGCATCGACGAGGTCATCGCCGAAGTCCTGCCACAGGACAAGGTCGACGTCGTCAAGCGCCTGCAATCCGAAGGCCGCGCGGTCGCCATGGCCGGTGACGGCGTCAACGACGCCGCCGCGCTCGCCCAGGCCGACCTCGGTCTGGCCATGGGCACCGGCACCGACGTGGCGATCGAGGCCAGCGACCTCACCCTGGTGCGCGGTGACCTGCGCGCAGCGGTCGACGCCATCCGACTCTCCCGCCGCACGCTGGGCACGATCAAGGGCAACCTGTTCTGGGCCTTCGCCTACAACGTGGCTGCCCTACCACTGGCAGCCGTCGGACTGCTCAACCCGATGATCGCGGGTGCAGCCATGGCGTTCAGCTCGGTGTTCGTCGTCGGCAACAGCCTGCGGCTGCGTCGCTTCCGCAGCACCATCACCTCCGAACCACTGCCCAACGCTGAAGGGACCAAACCCGCACTGGCAGCAACTCGCGGCTGAGCTCGACACTCGTCCGATGTGGTCGTGCACCTCGGTGCACGACCACATCTTTTGTCTAGAGAGACACACGGTTCCATGAGCTACGCGTCACGCCAAGGCCAGTAAAACCAGTCCGCACCTTCTCCAGTCGGCCGCACTGCGGCGGGCGACGCCCATCGCAAGCTGTGCGCCGAACTTGGAGTGCACCCGACCGCAAAGATCTGTGTCTCCGGGTGACTTCTTAACGGGGCACTTGCATCCCGGCAGTCCGGGCAAGACGACACCGAGCGAAAAGGTCCTCAGGCTCAGCACTGAACAGTTGTTCGGGCGTTCGACTTCGGGGGAAGGGGCTGGATTCAACGGCACAGCACGGCAGACTCCGGCGTGTGCCGTCCGACCAAAGCTCCGCGTGTACGGCGAAAACTCACGATCACGGTCTCCCTCGGTCGCTGCGGAAGGCCACGCCGACAAGGTAATCTCCGCCGACCCGAGTCGTCCACCGCTCGCCGATGTCCAGACCGTGGCGGGGCAGTTCAGCCAGGAATTCCCCAGTGGTGAACCGATCCTCGCTGGGTTGATCGAACAGCACCCGGTACGAGGTCCGCATCAGCGCAGTGGCGGTTACCTCGTCGAAGAAGAATCGCCCGCCCGGCTTGAGCACCCGGGCGGCTTCGGCCAGCGCGTCGCGCCAGTTCGGGATGTGGTGGATGATCGCGAAGTCGAACACCGCGTCGTAGGAAGCGTCCGCACCTCCGCCGAACGCATGGAATGCCGCGTCCAGGTTGGTGGCGCTGCCCTGCGCCAGTCGGACGCTGTCGCCGTACCGCCTCAACCGCCGCTCGGCACGGTTGATCATCGCCGGGTCCAGGTCGACCGCATCAACGCTGGCGGCACCGAACTTGTCGAGGATCAACGTGGTACCGAAACCGGGGCCGCAGCCGATCTCGACCGCTCTCGCCCCCGGTGTCCTCGCACCCAACGCAGTCAGCAGCCGCACCTCGTAGAAGCGCTGAAGCCACCGTCGGGGCGGAGAGTTCACCAGCGCTGTCTCCACGCGGTTCATCAACATCGTCGCGCCACCCGCTCTCGGCTGATCGTCATACACGGACACAAAGGTCATGACGAACTCTATGACAGATTATACCCAACAGGGGTATTGTAAAAAGTTCCTGCCTCTCAAGACTGTCGCAGTTCCGCGTTACCACTCCAAAGTTTCCCGACGCAGGGATTGCCTTTCGTCGACCTGTATTTATACCTTAGGGGGGTACTCTAAATCAGGAGGGACGTTCCGATGCGCATCAACATCGACTTCGACAGGTGCGAAGGACACGGAATGTGCGCGCTTGTTGCTCCATCGGTCTTCGAGATCGATGAGAACGGCAACACGCAGTTCGTCGCCGAACCGCCAGACTCCGAGCAGGAGAATGTCCTGGAAGCGGTTCGCGCTTGCCCGGCCGCCGCGATCAAGATCCTCGACGACGGCGGGGCCCGCCAATGAGCGACAAAGTGGTCGTGGTCGGCGGCGGGCTTGCGTGCGCCCGCCTGATCCAAGCCCTGCAAGCAGCGGGTTTCCGCGGACGGGTCATCGTGATCGGCGATGAGCAGCACCCGCCCTATGATCGCCCGCCCCTGTCGAAGGGGATGCTTGTCAACGATGTGGAACCGCCTTTTCCCCATTTGCTGGCGGAGTCGGACGCGAAGGCGGTCGATTGGACGCTGAGTTGCCCGGCTCGTTCACTCGACACAACCGACAAGCAGGTTGAGCTGGTGGACGGACGACTCGTCCGGTACGACACCGCGGTTCTGGCCACCGGGTGCCGGGCTCGCCCCCTACCGATTGCACCGCAGCTCAACACGCTCCGAACCGCTGACGACGCATTCCGGATCCGCCGTGCGCTGGTGTCCAAGCGAGGACGTCTCCTGCTCGTCGGCGCAGGCTTCATCGGCTCCGAACTCGCCGCAGCCGCGGTGCGGCGCGGCTGGGAGGTCGACGTCGTCGACACCACTCCCCTGCCCCTTCAAGCCGCGCTGGGCGAGCACGCAGCACGGTGGCTCTGGCAGCAACATCGCAGCAGAGGCGTGCGGACGCATTTCGGCACACAGGTCCAGGAACTGTTCGAATCCGACAACCGCCACCGCGCAGTCCTCAGTGACGGAACGGGGATTGCGGCAGACCTCGCGGTAGCAGGAATCGGCACGGTGCCCAATGTGGAATGGCTTCACGGCACCGGCCTGGACATCAGCGACGGCGTACTCGTGGATCAGTCGCTGCGAGCACTCAAACCAACTGGCGAATCGTTGGACGGCGTGCTCGCGATCGGCGACGTCGCACGAGCTCCAACACCTCCGCTCGGCGGTATCCCAATCCGCGTCGAGCACTGGAGCACCGCCGGAGCACACGCGAGAATCGCGGCTGCCACGATCCTCGAGAGACCGCACTCGCGCCGGAGTGCGCCGCCGACGTTCTGGACGGACTTCTACGACCACCGGATTCAGGTGGTCGGGAGCCCGACCAACGGAGAACCGGGGGATCCGGAAATGGGCGGAAAGGGCTTTGCCATCGACTTCCACGACAACCGCCGTTTGGTAGGCACGGTCTCGGTCAACTGGCCTGCCCGTTTGGTGCAAACACATCGCGAGCTCACCGTTGACCGTCAAAGTTGATCAATAGAGGACCGGCGATGCGAACACTCCTATGCCCGCGACAGGCATTTCAGTGGCGAACGGTGCACCTACGTCTGGAAGCAGCCGTGCATCTGTGCTGCCACCAACTGCTCCCGAACATCAACGCTGTGGCTAGCAGAAAAGGGCGAATCGGCAACGTGGCTGTCGACGTAACCGCATCCACATTGGCCGCATGCCGGCGCACGACGCAGAAGTAGCACTGCCGTGGTGGGGCGCATCTTGAGCGCCCCACCACTGGCATGCTGCTTCTATTCGGTTGACTCGCCGTTCACCCGCTCCGCGGCGACGAATCCCTGCCGCGAGTGGGAGCCGTCGCAGAACGGCTTCTTCTCCGAGAGCCCACAACGGCACAGCAACCGAGTACGGCCGGGCCCGAGCTCGTAGACGTTGTTCTCGTGGTCGACGACCTTGATGGGGCCCTTCACCTGGTACGGCCCATTGTCCACCGTCTTGATCACTACCGCCGGTTCGACCGAAGCGGCTTCGTCCATCGACACGCGCTAGTCCCCTTAGCTCGCGACCTCGTAACCCGCTTCGTTGACCGCGTTGCGAATGACCTCGGGGGAGACGGGCGACTCGCTGATGACCGTGAGCTCACCGTTGCTGATGTCCACATCGACATCGGTAACACCATCGACGGCCGTGACTGCGGTGGACACCTTGCTCATGCACCCGGAGCACGTCATCCCTTTGACGATGAAGGTGCTTTCACTCATTGAATCCCCTTCCATCGAACTAACGGTACCCCTGTAGGGTATTTTGATACTAGTCCAGAGGATCCACGAGCACAAACGTGCTGCGGGGCGAGCGCACGCCTGGAGGTAGAACTGGGTCCCGACGAGAAGGTTTCTCACCGGGACCTTCTTCGTGTGCGTCACCACGCACGTGGGCCTTCAAGCTTCGGGCGCACGGCAAGGTGCGAGCAAACACCGCCCAACCGGCAATCACCGCACGCCCGGGACATATCGTCAGGCCAAGGCCGCGAATCTAGACTTCTCGGCTGGTGCTAATGGGTGGCCTTGTGGCGTGTGAGGCGCCGAGAAGCAGGCAGCAGAGGCCCCGTGGCGTGCCAACCAAAATCCATCACCAACGCGGGCAGCTCTGACTCCCCGATCGGCATGCCACCAACCACGCGCGCCAGGCACGCGTCAGCCAGTGTGCCGTCAACTCGCCATACCGCTTTGCCGACCAAAGACTCAGGGGCAACCTCGGCACCTGTCACCACCTCGGCCAGTTTTCCGCCTGCAGCTCATGACCGCACGAGGCGGGCAATCGCATCGCTGGCCTCCTTGACCTTTGCGTCGGCAGCCTGGCCACCTTCGACCATCGCCTCGGCAACGCAGTGCTTGAGGTGCTCGTCCAGAAGCCCGATCGACACGGCCTGCAGTGCACGCGTCACAGCTGAGACCTGCGTGAGGATGTCGATGCAGTACTTGTCCTCCTCGACCATGCGCGCCAAACCGCGCACCTGGCCCTCGATGCGCCGCAGGCGCTTCTGATAGTTCTCCTTGTCCTGGGCGTAGCCGTGCATCGCCAACTCCCATCAGTCGCTGGATTCCTATAGTACCCCCTCCGGGTAACGTACCGCTGTTGACCGGGAAGAGATCCGCGAGAAATCCCATGATGCTGAATCCCTATGCCCAGCCTTGACTCAGCGGTGTTGTGACTTCCCGAAAGCACTGGCCGAAGGTTTGATCGTCTTTATGGTCGTCCAGACGACGATCTCCGCGTCGACCGTTTGCAGCCGCACCTCGAGCCGATCTCACCCACTTCGGGCGCGGCCATCAGCAGCACCCCCGCTCGGGACGGCTCCTTCGCCTTTAACGGGCACATCCTTGGCCGCGCACCCGCCCCTGGCCCCACGGACCGCGATTGGTGCTGCGCCGCCCGCCACAACACCGGCCGCATCAAGGTCGCCGACGGGCGTCTGCCGACGTGTCGGCAGACGCATCGAACCAACGAGCGGAATGCTCGCCTCCAGCTCGCACATCGGCATAGCGCAGGCCCAGCATGCGCAGGAGAGTTCGTCTGTAACTTCAATCACGGACCGGCAAGCAGGCTGGCTAACGAAGTACTAGTAGCCTTAGTAAGCAACGTCCGGGGAACGAATCATCATCACGCTCACCCCTGGAACTGGCAGCTGATCGAGCAGGAACCACATGTCACCCCAAAGACCTCTCGGGCCTACCACGGACCCACGACGCACACGGAGCCGGACCGTGGTGGCATCAGCCACCGCGTTGGTGCTCATCGCAGTGGTGGTTGCAGCGGTATGGATAAGCCGGAGCGGCCGCGAGAGCGGTGTCGATGACTCGAGCAGCCAGGCCATGACCCACGTGCACGGCCTCGGAGTGGACCCAGCCAACGGGGTGCTCTACGCGGCAACCCACAACGGGATGTTCCGCCTGCCCGACAACGGCAAGCCCGAGCGGGTCAGCGAGCTGCAACAGGACACGATGGGCTTCACCGTCGCCGGACCAGGCCAATTCCTCGGAAGCGGGCACCCGGATCCCAGCATCGCCGGCGCACCGGCGAACCTCGGCCTGATCGAGAGCACCGACGGTGGACGGACTTGGAATCCACTGTCCTTGTCCGGGCAGGTCGACTTCCACGGCCTTGAGGCCAAGCACGGTCAGGTCTTCGGCTACAGCAGCGCAACCGGGCTCATGGTGAGCCCCGACCGGACGTCCTGGGAGCGACGGGCATCGGTGCCGTTGGCCGACTTCACGGTGAGTCCGACTTCACCCGCAGAACTGCTCGCAACTACCGAGCAGGGCCCGATGCGCAGCACCGACGGCGGCCGAACCTTCGCCCTCATTCCCGGCGCACCGTTGCTCTACCTCCTCGATTGGTCGAAGCCCGACCAGCTCCACAGCGTCGATCCGCAGGGCCGCACCTACGTGAGTCCCGACGGCGGCGCAACATGGGAGCCGCGCGGACAGCTCCCCAGCGCACCGCAGGCCATGACGGTCGACGGCAACCGCTGGTACGTCGCGACCGAGAGCGCCGTGATGGTGTCGTCCGATGGCGGTCGCACCTTCCAGCTGCGCACGCCCCTCACCTGAGCGGTTGTCCACCACGACACCGGGACCACATTTCGATCGCGCAGATGAGCCCGTATCCTCGGTTCAGTCTGGGGAGGTGGCATGCAAGGTCTGGGTGAGCTCGAAGGCTCCGTCATGGACGTCCTGTGGCAGGCCGACGGTTCGATGTCGGTGCGCGAGGTTCTGACCCAACTCAACGGGACCCGCGACCTCGCGTACACGACCGTTATGACGGTGCTGGACAACCTGCACCGAAAAGGCTGGGTCGAACGCGAGATGCACAACCGCGCCTACCAGTACACGCCCAGTGAAAGCCGGGAAGAGGCTGCTGGACGCGCGGTTCGCGAGCTGCTGGACGCCAGCGGCAATCCGGAGGCGGTGCTGCTGCACTTCGCCAAGTCGGTGTCCGAAGACGAGTCGGCCGCTCTCCGGCGAGGCTTGCGCCGCCGGTCGAAGCGATGATCGTCGCTCTGGCGCTGCTGCTGGGCGTCGTCCTCGTCGCCAGCAGTGCTCCCGCTGTGCTCGATCGGATGATCAAACACAGGGTCGAGCCGCAGGTCGTACTCGTGACTTGGCTCGTGCTCGTCACTGCGACGTTTCTGACCGTGCTCGCGACGCTGTTGGTCGTTCTGCTGCCCACGCACGGCCCGAAACCAATCCTCGTCCAGCTCGTCCACCACTGCTGGACGGCTCTGCGGCACGGCGCCGTGCCGCAGCTGCACGAATTGACCGCGCTGGTGCTGCTGGTGCCGGTTTCGATCGTGGCCACGCTACTCGGCCGCGGCTTGCTGCGCTTCACGCGGCAGCAACGCCGCATGCACGAGCGCCACCTCGAACTGCTCTTGATCACCGCAGAAGCCGAGGCGGGCCGGTTCAGCACCATGTGGCTGCCGCATCCCAAACCGCTGGCCTACAGCGTCGCAGGAATCCCACCGTTCGTCGTCGCGACCCAGGGAGTACGGGATGAGCTCGGCGCGGCCGAAGCCGACGCCGTCATCGAGCACGAGCGAGCCCACTTGCGCGGACGCCACCACATGCTGGTCGGTCTGGCCGAAGCACTGGCGGAATCAGTCCCGTGGGTGCCGCTGACACGACACTCCCCTCGCCTTGTCCGCATGGCCGTGGAGCTGGCGGCAGACCGCGCCGCAGCACGAACGCACAGCCCAGCAGCGGTTCGGTCGGCATTGCGGATCATGGCCGACGAGAGCGGACACACCACCTCCCAGCTCGTTCTTGGCATGGCCGAGAGCTGCACCCAACTCCGCCTGCAGCACCTCGACAAGCTCAGGGCAAGCTCAAGCATCGTCAAACGACTCATCATGGCCGGATTTGCGACCTCGATCGCCGCCTCCTCGCCCTTGTTGGCCGGCATGGGCGTGCTCATGGCGATCGGAACAGTCTCCTGCCCGTTCCCTTTCGCAGGCTGACGCGACCTGCAGCCGAGAAGGCCTTCGCGGCCCTCGAACACCCGTGCGCTCGAGGGCCGCGTCTCTTCTCACGCCATGTAGGAAAGCGTCGTCATCATTCCGGCCTCGCCGTGGTAGATGTTGTGGCAGTGCACCATCCACTGGCCGGGGTTGTCAGCCTGGAAATCCACATCGACCGTCTGCATCGGCAGCACGATCGTCGTGTCCTTGCGAGCCCCTGAACCTCGCCCATCGACGAGCTGGAAGGTGTGGCCGTGCAGGTGCATCGGATGGAACATCATCGTCTTGTTGACGAACCGCAGCCGCACCCGCTCACCTTGCGCGGTCGGCAGCGGCTGGTGTTCCTCGAAGGCTTTGCCGTTGATCGTCCACCGGTAGGGGACGGACATGTCCATGCCGAGTTCGAGGACATGCGTGCGATCGGGCTGCTTCGGCGCCAACCGGACGGCCTCCACCGCCGACAACCCATCGACCATCAAGGCCTTGCCGTCGAACTCACGAGGGCGGACATCGGCAGGCGGAACCGAGCCTGAGCCCGTACGGACCAGTGCCATCGCTTGCCCCTCCTTGCCCTCGGCAGACGCCACGAGCGGGAACACGCCGTCGCCGAGCGTGACGAGCACGTCGTACCGCTCCCCCATGCTGATCAACAGGGAGTCGGCCTCCACCGGGTCCACAGGAAAGCCGTCGGTCTCGGTCACGGTCATGCGATGGCCGCCGAGCGCCACGCGGAAAGCGGTGTCCCCCGCGGCATTGATGATGCGCAGCCTAAGCCGCTGCCCCGGCTTGGCGTTGACGGTGGTCGGGGCCGTCGACACCCGTCCGTTGATGAGGTAGTGCGGGTAGTCCACGTCGCCGGCGTCAGACCCCAAGGGCGACGCCCCGCTCATGCCTTCCATACCGGACATCCCGGGCATGCTGCCGTGGTCCATACCACCCATGCCCGACATGCCACCGTGGTCCATACCGCCCATCGACATGCCCTGCCGTCGCAGCTCGTCGAGCTTCGCGTCGGGGCCAGCTGTCACACCGTCCAGCCAATCATCCAGCACGATGACCGCCTCGGCGTCGTAGCGACCCGGTTCATCCGGATCCTCGACGATCAGGGGGGCGTAGAGCCCGCGGTCCAACTGGACGCCGACGTGCGGGTGGAAGAAGTACGTTCCGGAGTGCGGGACCGCGAACTCGTAGTCGAACGTCGCACCAGGTCGAACCGGATCCTGAGTCAGTCCTGGCACGCCATCCATGTCGTTGCGCATCGCGATGCCGTGCCAGTGAATCGAGGTGTCCTGGGACAGCTCGTTGCCCAACCGCGCCCGGAGAACGTCCCCACGACGCACCCGGATTTCCGGCCCAGGGAGCTGATCGTTGAAGGTCCAGGTCTGCGCCTGGATCCCACCAAGATCCACGGTGCTCGCCTTGGCACGGAGATTGGCGTCGACCGTCCGGGCGTTAGCGGCCCGCCGCGTTCGCTCCAGCTCGGCAATCTGAGGCGATGCCGGACCAACGGGTACAGGTGACGCAGGCCCAGCTGCGCCGCACGCCTGCGCCACCCCCACTGCGGCCAGCCCAGCGCTCAACCCTAGGAACCCACGCCTGTTCATGACCCCTCGGTTGCGCCCCGACCCTGACGCTGGACGCTCATGGAAAGCCGCCGACATGTGCACCGTCCTCTCCAGATTTTTGTACTAGTTCTCATAGTACTGGAGAACCACGGTACCCCTTCCGGGTATGCAGAGTGTCACACGCCTATCGACAGTTCAGCGGCGGATAACGCGCGGTCCTATTGCGTCGCCTCCGGGCAAGCCGTCGCCAACCCGCCCAGCCGAGGCCGACCACGGACGCTATCGCCACCAGCCAATCCGGGGCCTCACCAAGCCGAGTGGCCAGCGTCAACGTCGATCTCAGGGGCACCTGCGAGACCAGCGTTTCCGCAGTGAACTGGCCAGTTTGCTGCGTGACACGGCCATCCGGCCGCACGATCGCACTGACTCCGCTATTGGCAGCGACGAGCACTGAGCGACCGTTTTCAACGGCACGCACCTGAGCCATGGCCAACTGCTGGTAGGTCATCTCGGTACGTCCGTACCAGGCGTTGTTCGACGGGACCGCGAGCAAAGTCGCCCCGGAGCGGGTGGCATCCCGCAGCACGTAGTCGTAGGCGACTTCGTAGCAGTTGGCGAGCCCCACTCGCGCGGGCCCCATCGGGAACACCCCGGGACCGCGGCCGGGAGCCATGTCACGGCTGTCGGCGAACGGGGTGACATAAGCGGCCAACTCGCGCAACGGCATGTATTCCCCGAACGGGACCAGCTGTTGTTTGACGTACTCGTCCGTCGAACCTCTGCGCGGATCCCAGCGGACGATCCGATTGCTGAGGACTCCCTCCCGGCTGACGGCCGTCCCCCCGGCTGCGACAGGCACACCGAGTTCGCGGGCCACTCCGGCCAGGCCAGGATCGTACCGTTCGGGCCCCCATGAGCTAGTGGACTCGGGGAGGATCACGAGATCCGGCCTGAGCACGCGGTTGTCCCGGACATCGGCAGCGAGCTGTTCAGCGCCGCGGAGGTGATTGGCATACAGGGCGTCGCTCTCGCCCAACAATCCGAGACCGATGTCCGGGGCGTTTCCCTGAACGACGGCGACACGAGCTACGCCTGCATTCGCATCCGACCTGATCAGCGGCATCACGGCAACGCCACAAACGGCAGGCAACACGACCGCCAGTGCCGGTCCACGCCATGCCGCGACCTTGGCGAATCCCACCTCGGACCACCGGATCACCAACAGACCCAGCCCAGTGCCGGTCACCGCTACCGCGAAGCCGACCAGCACGGCGCCACCCACGGACGCCAGCGGGAGGAAGACGCCCGTGGGCTGACTGAAGGCGATCTTAGCCCAGGGGAAGCCGCCGAAGGGCACCCTGGAGCGGGCCAATTCTGCGCAGACCAGGATCAACGCCGTCCACACGGCGAAGCCCGGCAGACGGCTGACGAAGCTCGAAGCCGCCCCGGCTGCAGCGAAGAAAAGACTCTCCAACGCAACAAGGCCCAGCCAAGGCCAAGGCCCGAACCCTGTTCCAAGGAACGCATAGACCCACGCCAACAACGGCAGCAGAAACGCCAAGCCGAACAAGAACCCGTAACCGAAACCGGCCCGCGCCCTTCTCCCGTGCAAGACCGAAGCCCACCCGGCGAAGCTCAGCGGAGCCAGCCACCAGAGGTCTCGCGGCGGGAAGCTGGCGTACAGAACAACGCCGGCGGCGAGCACCACCACAACCCTCAGCACGACAGGCACGACCGCTTTCACATCTCCCCGCCTTGTCGACATCGAGAAATCGGTATGCCCCTCCGGCCTTCCACCGTCGCCACACCACCACCGTCTGCTGCTAACCAGGGCGACCATCAACACGTCGCGACACTCTACTATTCTTCATAGTGGCTGTTGTCAAGTTCCGGATGTTGGCGCACTGGGCCGGTATCCGTTGGGCGGCGCAGCAGGGGCTGCGGATGGTCGACTGGGGGAATCAGCGGACTCGACCAGCCCGGTCTGCAGCGGTTCAAACGCAAGTACTCCACGCACGAGTCGCGGGTCGCGGCGCTGCGCTCCCGAGGGGAGGCCTCGCCCGCGGAGATCGAGGTCGGGTCGACCCTGAACGCGATCACGCTGCTGCTCACCGAGGACTCCGTCCCGGAGGAGGTCACGGCGCGAGCCGGGGCCGTGCTGTACCACTACTTCTGCTAGGAGTGTCACATGTCGCGCGATCACCGACCCGGTCCTGGCCGGGCTTTGTCGCCGGCAGGGTTGTCCGCATCAGAAACGGTGGTTTCCCTCGTCGCGCAGGCCTGGCCGAGAACTCTCGTCCACCTCGACCATCCGGTAGTCACCGCGGAATCGGTTGTCGACGACCGTCGCGGAAGTCGAACCGTCCGCGAGGTACACCCCGCGGGCCAGGACCGGGCCCGAGATCTCGTTGTCCCGCACCGTGATCTCGGGGAACCATCGGACGAGAACGGCCTGCGCCCCCCCGACGGCACAGGTGTTGCCGACGAACCGCAGCGAGCGGGAGCGGCCGACAGCGCCGTCCTGCCCGGACTCCTCAGCCGTGGCGATCAGGCATTGCTGATCGACGTTGTGGCAGGTGTTCGCGGAGATCTCCACATCGCTCGTGGGCGGACTGCCGTTGTCGTAGGTCTGGAAACAGTCGGTGTGCGGCGGATCGGGGTAACCGTCGTCGGAGATGTCGTGAACCTTGTTGGCGCTGATCCGATGTCCGGTGCCGAAGAACCGGATCCCGTCGGCATCGTTCGACTCGCGCATGACCGAACGGCTCACGTCATTGGTCAGCACGGAGATCCGGTCGCCCTCGATCCTGATCCCGGTGCCGTCCGTCTCGCGCACGACGTTGTCCGTGATGTCCGTGTGGGTGCACTGGCAGCTGATGCCGTCGTCGCGCGCACGCAGCACTTCGTTTCCCCGGGCGGTGAGGCCCGTCCCGTCGAGCGTCAGGCCGTCGCCGTCGACGGTGGTGAAGCCGTCAACGATCACGTGGTCGGCCTCCACCGAGACCGCGCCGACGGTGGTATCCCGACCGACCAGCACGATCGGTTGCTGCGGAGTGCCCGACGCCGTCGCCTTCAAATCGGCGCCGTGGAATCGATCGCCCGCGAAGCACAGAGTCTGACCGGGCGCGGCCTGAGCGAGCAGAGCGCTGGCCTGCTCCGGATCGGTCGCGGTGTGCGTGCAGGTGATGGGGGGCAGGGCTCGCGGAGGCTGGGCAACCGCGGCCGGAGCTCGTTCCGGCCGGGACGGCCCCTCGGGTCCGCCCCCACTGCCGGTGCACGCGCCCGCGAGCAGCACCACCGTCGTCCCCACGACCGCGATCAACATCTTGACGCTCATGGTTTCCCTCCCCATCTGAAACCCGAGCAGTTGTTTTCCGAGATTAGAGCCTGGCCCCGATTCATGCAGCGACGACGGGGCGGCCCGACGTGCTCGGAGCTCGGCCGATCGCGCGCACCGCTCAGTGGTTCTTCGGCCCGCACGCGCCCTGCGTAAGAGCATCCAGGAGCTCGTGTGCGAACTCAGCGGGGTAGGCCAAGTAACCGACGTGACCGCCGGGTAGTTCGATGACGTCGAGACCCAGCTTGCTCCCCAGTACGACGTTGACTTCACGGGACGGGTAACCACGCGCTTCCCGTCCGGCCGCCAGCATGATCCGCTCGGCGCGTGAGGCGAGCGTGTCCAGGTCGAGGTCGACTTTGGGGTATTGACGCAGTTCGTGCTCGAACCAGTAGCTCGCGTTGGCTTCGTTCTTCGGGGCACGGGCCATGACCTGCCGGTCCGCGTCCGGGAAGGCGTGCTGACGGAACCTTCTCATGGCCGGCTCGATGCCTGCTTCGCGGTAGAGGTCGTAGACCTCGTGGAAGAAGGCCACCCACTGCTGCCCGTCGGGCAGTTGCAGCACGGCCGCCGGCTCGAAGGGAACTAGCGTGTGCACCACCTCGGGGTGGCGGGTCAGTAGGTCCAGGGCGACGACCCCTCCGGAGCTGGCTCCGAACACGACCGCGGGTACGTCACCGACGTGCTCGATCAGGCGCCGCGCGTCGTCGGCGTCGGTCTGCAGACGGCGGGAGTAGTCCTGCGGACCGTCGAGCTGGCTTCGGGAAAAGCCACGCCTGTCGTAGAGGACGACGGTGTAATGCGCCGCCAAATGCTCGGCCGCCCTGCGGAAACCCTCAGTCACGCCGTTGGCCCCGGGAATCATGAGCATGGTCCTGCCATCGCCGTGGACCTCGTAGTAGAGACGGGCCCCGGGCACACCTAGGACAGTCATGGACGCTCATCGCTCCGCACGCTCCCGGCCGCGGACGAGATCGCGGCTGCTTCGGAGGTTGACCGCCTCAGTTTCCAGCGGGTGTGGACGGCTTTGCCCTGACGAAAGGCGAAGCGACCCAGAACGAGGTGGCCAGCCACAAAAACAGCCTTGATCAGGATGATCGCCACGATGGCGTTGCTGGTCCAGCCCGCCCACGCCGCGGCAGAGACTGCGGGTCCGAAGAGCCCCAGGTGCACGGCGATGACCAACGCACCACCTACCACCAGGGCGAGCGTGCCGAGTCGGCCGCACCATCGGTTCTTTCCGGCTGTCGAGTCAGGTGCAGATGCCGCGCCGGGGGCTTCCTCTCCGGACGGGGTTGTGGACGTCGGCAGTCGTTGCCAGGTCACCACCAGCTGGTTGCGCCGGCCGATCTTCTCCAAGCGGGCGCCGATGCCGTCCTGGAGTCGCCGCAGGATGGCCTCATCGGCTGCTTGAACGCGAAGCGTCAGGATGCCCTCGGCGGCCTCCAGGGTGCAGCGGCCCTCCGCAAAGCGAACGCTCCCATAGGTGTCGGAGTAGTCCACGTGGTCCACGCCGGGGGGCATCAGACCACCGCCGTGATGGGTAGGCGGCTGATGCCGCATCCGGCGCATGTGGTCGATGTGCCGGCACAACTGAACGAGATAGCGGCTCGCGCGGTCAGTCGGGACACGGGCTTCTGCGATGAGCATGGCATTCCTTTCCTGATCTGCGGCGCAGGTACTCAAGGCCGTGCGCCTAGCAAATGGTCAGATCCTGATGCCGACGACCCGAGCGCGTGTACCGGCCCCCGGGCCGGAACCCGCGGTCGAAACGACGCCCGAAGTGCAGTGCAGATCCGTGGCCGACTGCTCGGCGTTCGACACCGCCCGGACCGTCGCGACACCCCAATCTGATCGATACAAACTGTCTCCCTCCGGACAGAGTGTCACGCCGGGGGCGACACGCATACTCCGGAGATGACCATGCTGTCCACGAGCAACGGCACCTTCACGCCATGGTCCGTGACTTGATCAGCGAGGTGGCCCGGGCCAGGCAGATCCGCAGCGACATCGCGCCCGAAGAAACTGATCCGCTACCGCCTGCACGCCCTCACCGCCGCCGGTGACCTACCCTCGTCCGCAGCGGTCCACCGCCTCGTCCAAATCACCTTGGCGGGGCTACGCCCTCCCTCCTGACGCGCGCTCCCTCAACTGTCCCCGCCCAACATCAAGCAATCGCGAGCACAGCCACATCCGCAACGAAAACCATCGCACAGGCCGCCATGGTCACTACGCGCCCTTTCTTGGTCCGCGACTCACTGCGGAGCGGGAACAGCAGCTGCCTGCCGAAGGTGTAGATCGCGATCGCTCCGACGAACACCGCGCCACGGACAGTGGGATGGCCCTGCAGCACCACGTACAAGGCCACGAGCCCGATCAGCAGGGCCATCGCAGCCTCTACGAGCTGGACGGGGAAGCGTCGAATCGCAATACGCCGATCAGAAGACCACAGTCCCCACTTCGAACTGGTCGGACGACCGGCGCAGCAGCCGGTGAGGAAGCAGCCTGGACGGCCGATCGCCATCCCGAGGAAGACCCCTGGCGCGGTCGCGTCCAACAAGGTTCCGACCGGGAGCTGAAAGATCGCTGCACCGAGCAGCACGACGGCGAAGGCCCCGACCAAGAAACCTTGAATGCAGGCCCCGGCCGTCATGAAGTGGCGTGGGTGCTTCCGGTGCAGGCCGAGCCACCAGCCCTTGGCGCCGGCGACACCGACGACGCATGCGAACAGCGAGAGCGCGACGGCGCTCAGAACGCTGACGTTCTCACGGGCCAACAGCAGCGTCTGTAGCGCGATGGCGACAATCGCGCCGACGCCAACCAGGGTGGGCCAGCTCGGGAGTCGTACGCCGGGGCCTTGCACCAATGGTGCGTAGCGTGTTCGTGCCGTCACGGTGCGGTGCGAGAGGAGCTTGACGTCGGGCGCGTATGGATCGTCTGCCCCGTCCTGCTTGATGGGGGTCGCGGTCACTCGCCATTGACCTGCGTTGAGTCCGGACACCCTCGTCGTGACCGCGACCGGCCCTCGAGCCGCGGCGATCCCGTGGAACTGCTCGATCTTCTCGAAACGATCACGCGGCTGTCGTGAGCCCTTGATCCCGATGCGGGTGCCGGCGAACCGAATCGTCAGCGTGTAGGGCTTGGGCGAGGGCACCGGGTCGACCCAGTAGGTCACGGCCACAGCCTGCGGTTCGACCTCGGCAATCGCCGAAGCGCAGCCGCCGGCGCCCGACTGCGCCGGTTCAGCCGCACCATGCGTCACTTGCGACTGCTCTCTCGCCTCACGCTCGGGTGTGACCTCGGACCGCACCGTCGTCTCCGCTGATGCCCTCGTGACCGGTGTCGACCCCTGCACGGCGCGACCTGCCAGCGCTGGCGGGATCCCACTCGCCTGGTGCGGCTGCTGACTCGGGCCAGACGAACGAACGCTGGCCGTCCTCTTTCGCGGTTTCTTGCCCACGACCGGTCCTTCCCGGCAGAGCTACATCCGAGTTAGCCGGATTCAGGACGCTCCTGTCACCCAACAGCTCTGCCTACCGCCACCCTACTATTACACCTAGTAGGGTGGCGGTGTGGCAGTGCGCGATCGACGAAACGCCAACGAGGTGGCGCCGATAGCTCATTGGTTCGAGAGGAGCTTCGCCAGCACGCGCTCGAACTCGTCGAGTTCTTGAGTCGTGTTGTAGTAGTGCACCGACGCCCGCACCACCGCGTCGAGCCCGCGAGTCTCCATGTCGAGCCGTGTCGAGGGCGCGCGCGAGACACTGACGTTGATCCCGTCGTTGCTGAGGCTTTCCTTCACCTCCATCGGCGCAACCCCATCGGCGGTGAAGGCCACGATCCCGCACCGGTCTGCGCCGTGATCACGAATCTCAACCCCGGCGAAGCCCGACAGCCGTGCTCTGAGTTCGTTCGCCAGCGCGTTGACCCGGGATTGGATGGCGGCCAGGCCCCACTCCAGCGCATAGTCGATCGCCGCTCCCAGACCGACCTTCGCTGCGTAGTTGCACTCCCAGGTCTCGAATCGACGAGCGCCCGGGGCCAGTTCGTAGGTGTCCGACGATGTCCAGGTTGCGGCGCGCAAGTCCAGCATGGGCGGCGTCAGTTCTTCGAGAACCTTCCGCCGGACGTAGAGCAAGCCGGTTCCCCTCGGGCCACGCAGGTACTTGCGGCCAGTGATCGAGAGCATGTCGCAACCGATCACGTCAACATCGAGCGGGATCTGACCTGCGGATTGGCAGGCGTCGAGCAGGTAGAGCACACCAGCCTCACGGGCGACCCGACCCACTTCGACTGCGGGGTTGACCAGGCCGCAGTTCGTCGGCACGTGGGTCAGAGAGATCAGCCGCACCCGGTCGTCCATCATGTTCTCCAGCGCTTCAACGGAAAGCTGCCCGGTTTCATCGTTGGGCACGACATCAACGGTGAGATCGAACCGCTGCGCGAGTTGGAGGTAGCTGATGAAGTTGCTCGCGTATTCCGCGGTACTGGTCAGGATTCGATCGCCGCGCTGGAACGGGATCGAGTAGAAGGCCATGTCCCAAGCCCTCGTTGCGCTGTCCACGACGGCGATCTCGTCTGTCGCGCAACCCAACAAGGAGGCCGCAGAGGTGTAGACGCCATCGATCGCGCGTGCCGATGCCGCAGCAGCCTCGTAGCCACCGATGTTCGCCTCTTGGTGCAGATATTCCACCGTCGCATCCAGCACCGGGGAAGGCATCAAGGATGCTCCGGCGTTGTTCAGGTGGATGACGTTGGTGCAGCCCGGCGTGTCCCGCCGCGCACGTGTCACGTCGAAGGACTCGCTGGTCATACGTGCTCCTGTTCAGCTGACCGGGGCTTGGGCAGAGGTTCTGTCCAAGGCTCGGAATGTTCGAGTAGCCGAAGGAACGATCGGGTCCTGGGGTTGCTGGGATTTGTGAAGAACACGCTCGGCTCGGCCTCTTCCAGCATGACACCGCCTTCCATCAGCACCACGCGATCCGCCAGGCCGCGGGCGAACTGCGTCTCATGCGTCACGACCACCATCGTGAGGCCGTCATCAGCGAGCTCACGCATCACCTCCAGGACCTCCGAGCGCAGTTCGGGATCCAGCGCCGAGGTGGGCTCGTCGAACAACACGACCTCAGGCTCCATGGCGAGTGAGCGAGCGATGGCGACGCGCTGCTTCTGCCCGCCCGACAGACGCGAAGGATAGGCGTCGCGTTTGTCAGCGAGCCCGACACGATCCAACAGCTTCTCACCGAGCTCAACAGCTTGTGCTTTCGACAGGCCGCGCACGTAGCGAGCACCCTCGATCACATTGGCCAGCGCTGACATGTGCGGGAACAAGTTGAAGTGCTGGAAGACCATGGCCGTGTGGCGCCTGGCCTGCATCACCAGCCGATTCCGCTGACGTTTCTGCGCCGCCTTGGCTCCGCATTCGACGGAACATCCGCAGATCTCCACCCGACCGCTGTCCGGTTCCTCTAGGAGGTTCATACACCTCAGCAGCGTGGTCTTACCCGAGCCGGATGGGCCCATGAGCACCACGACCTCGCCACGGGAGACCGACATGTCGATGCCCTTGAGGACTTCCAACTCGCCAAAACACTTGCGTAACTCATGTACTCGGATTGGCGACTCATTCATGATCAGTATGCCCTTCCCAGCCGTCGTTCCAGAGCTCCCTGGCCCACGGAGAGCACATTGTTGATCAGCCAGTAGACCGCGCCGGCGAGAAAGAACGCCTCCATGTAACGGAACGTGGAGCTTCCGACGCTCTCGGCAACCCGTGTGAGCTCCACGACGGTGACCACTGACGCAAGCGAAGTGTCCTTCATCAGCGCGATGAACCGCCCTCCCACCGCGGGGGTGGCGATGCGTGCCGCCTGCGGCGCCACCACCCGCCGGAAGGTCCGCCAGTACGGCAGTCCCATCGACGAGGCAGCCTCCCATTGCCCCTTGTCCACTCCCAGGATCCCGCCGCGGAAGTTTTCACTCAGATAAGCCGCCGCGAACAGGGTCAGGGCCAGGATGGACGAGGGGATCGGCGATATCTGCACGCCGATCTGCGGAAGTCCGAAGTAGAGAATCATGATCTGGATGAGCAGTGGCGTCCCCCGGAACACGGAGACGTACGCGATAGCCACCGCGCGCAGCAACCTGAATCGCGACAGCCGGGCAAGCGCGATCAGCGCTCCCAAGATGCTGCCGAGCACAAAGGACGCCACACCGAGAAAGAGAGTAATTCCCAAGCCTTGCAACAGAAGCGGAATGGAGTTGGAGATCAAGTCCACGATCTCCTCCTTTCAGCTGAGCAGATCGCGGTCAGTTAGGAGGCTGCGCCGGGATCTGCTTGAGCTCAGCCGCCATGTCGAGCCCGCCCAGCCACTTCTTCGATATCGCCGCGAGCGTGCCGTCGTTGATCATGTCGTTGATGGCCTGATCGACCGCGGGCTTGAACCCTCCAGCGTTCTTGCGGAACGACATGCCGTTGACCTCGCGGTCCAACAGCTCCCCCACTGGTTTGACGGGAAGTTTGTTGTTGCTGGCCAAGTATGCGCCCTGGAAGCGGGAGACGAGCATCGCATCCGCATTGCCGCGAGCCAGATCGGTCAAGCCGAGCGTGGCGTTCTGGTAGGTCTTGGGCTGAGCCCCCGGGACCTTCTCGCGGACGTAGGACTCCTGCGAAGTGCCGGCGGACACCGCGATCGTCTTGTCAGCGAGATCGCTGGCACCACGAACCTCGTTGTTGTTCGGGCCTACGAACACCGAGACGCCATTGACCTGATACGGACGGGAGAAGTCCACCTGCTGCGCGCGCTCCGCGGTGATCGTCTGCCCAGAAATCACGATGTCGAACCGGTTGGCTCTCACGCCTTCGATGAAGCTCTGGAAGTTGGAAGCAACGAACTCAACGTTGCCGACGCCCAACCGCTTCGCGAGTTCGCGCGCGACGTCGACGTCGTAGCCCACCGGTTTCCCGCCACTGTCGACGAAGTTCCACGGCGGGTTCGCTTGAGTAAGGGCCACCCGGAGCGTACCGCTCTGCCGCACCTGCGAAAGCACGTCACCAGCTGCCGAACCACCCCCGCCAGAACATGCGGCCAGGATGGCCATCAACGGCGCCAACAGCGATAAGGATAATAATCTGCGATATCTACCAGAGCGAGTTCTGTTCATACCGCTCGCCTCTTCCTCGCACGAAGGAACAACGGCCAGGTTGCGGGACTCGTGTGCATAGCGATGGCCCCGCGTCCATCAACTATCGATCATCGGACCTGAGGCCCCGTTGCACGTGACCCGGCGGTCAACAACGTGTATCCGTTGGCCGGTCGGATCTTTCATTCTGGCTCTCGCGAGTGAATGGACTGTATGCCCCCGTACGGTATGTGGTCAACGCTTCACCGAAACGAGCGAAGCGGACGACCACGTCGGAGCGAACCAGCTGGATACCACGGAAGGCCCAGAAGGTCGATAGTGGACGCCCCTCTACCTGGCACTATGCAATCAAGGCCACTGAGCGTGATCTCGCTTGGATCGACAACTCGGACACGGATGATTGCTCCCAACCCGATAAGCGCAGGTCCAGGGGCCTGCGAACCAGGCACCTCCGCCCCGGTCAGCACGTGACTGCTATACCCCCCTCGGGTCTAGCGGATTGCGAAAGCAGACGAGGACGCCGGGCGCGAGGAGGAAGGAAGCGCTTCCAGGGTGCGCCAGCAATCGCGCCCCGATCGCAACGTTCGACAACTGCTTCCAGAACAACCATCCGGACCCGGCGAGCAAGAAGCCTTCGCAAGCGGGCCGCGGTCAGCCCTGCGCGAGCCGACGCAGCCGGCCCCACCGCGAACGCCTGCTGACGGTAAGCGAGCCTGCTCGCCGGAGAAGAGCCGCCAGCGACATAAACGATCCAATTCTGATCAAAGGCGAGATCAGCACCCAAACCACGATCGAGGCGGAGATTCGTGGCAGCAAAACGACGCCTTTGCAGGCCGGGCACCCGACGGACGCGCAGCGGGCAGGAACAGCCCGCCGGCGACGCAGGCCCCAGCGAAGAGACCGTCGGCGTCATCGAGCTGACCTCACGGCAGGAACGCTCAGCCGCGCCGACGCCACCGACTGGAGCCCTCGAAGCGAGCTCAAACACGACCACGTAGAGCCCGAACTACCGCAGCGTCGTGTCGCTGCCCGTACATGGCCGACACCACCGCGGTGCTTTCCGGCGCGCTGCCCGTCCCCAACCAGACGCCGAAGCTGGTCGAGGTCAACGCCCAGCCCTTCGACCTGCGACGATTCCTGTAGTTGCACGCGACCCCAACACACCATGAGCCCGAACCCCTACCCGGACGACAGCTACGCACGATGATCGACTATCGTCGGTAGTATGCGACTCCGCTCCTCCCGGATTAGCACTTGAACTTGGTTGCGGCTTACCGAGCGACTTCGAAACTGAAATGCCTTCGCCTCATGCAGGAAACCATCGTGCGAGAGATGACGTGCCAGTTAGCGAGCTTCCGAACTCACTTCTAGTGTGGTGGCCGTGAGGAAGCCAACCGCAGGGCCACACAGTTGGGGGAAGCTTCTTGCGCTTTCCCTGCTACTGTGCTTCCTCGTTGTCCCATTTGTCCTGCTGCCAGCACATTGCCTTCCCGGTCACGCGAGCGAAATGCTGACATCAGCTTTTGCTGCTGCCCATGACGACACGCACCACACCGCAGGAGCCGTTCATACGGCAGCACCGACGTTTGTCGATGACACCCTGTCAACGGATCACGATGAGCAGGGCCACGAAGGCCCCTACTGCGACGCAAGCCCGCACTACCTCAGCCTCGCATCCGGCCGATCACCCTCCGAGAAGCTTCTTGACCTGGCGTTTCTTCTCCTAGCTCTAGCCGCTGCCACTTTCGCAAGCGGAAGCTCCACTCGCCTTTTCGCATGGAGCTCATCCCTCCGAAAGTGGCCGTCAAGGCCGAGTTGGATACCGTCCAGCAGGGCTTTTCTGTCACTCGCGAGCATCTCGCGAACCTGATTCACATCAGGCAGTGCTCGTTCAGGTGAACGTCGGGGTAATCCAACCCGAATTTCGAACCTAGTGCAGTTGCCCGCTTTCAGCGGCACTGCCGAAGCCCGCGATGAGCACGCCAGTCCAGCGCGCAACCGCCATCCCGAACCTGGGATATCGGTACACGAGCGCGCCGTTTTCACGCGCACGAGTTCGTCCTTATCTCATCTTCTCGCACCCGGTCTTGTCGTCGGCGTGCGCCCAAAATCAGGAGGTTCGCGTGATCCACGATTCCGTGATCGACTGCGTTGGCTCGACCCCGATGGTCCGGCTCAACCGATGCTTTCCCGAACCCGACGTGGAAGTGCTCGCCAAGCTTGAGATGCTCAATCCCGGCGGCAGCATGAAGGACCGTCCGGCACGGTTCATCGTCGAGCAAGGGCTTCGGGATGGAACCCTTCGGCCCGGCATGCGGTTGGTGGAGAGCACGTCCGGGAACCTGGGCATCGCCCTGGCGATGGTGGCCGACCTGCATGGCCTTTCCTTCACCGCCGTGGTGGACCCGAAGACGTCGCCGACGAACCTGCGACTCTTGGAACTCTTCGGTGCCGATGTCGAGATGGTGACCGAGCCCGACGAAGCGGGCGGTTACCTGCACACCCGAGTCCGCCGCGCCCGCGAACTGGTCGAGACGACCCCGAATGCGGTGCAGATCAACCAGTACGCCAACGAGCTCAACTGGCGCGCCTACCACGAGACAGCAGGTGAGGAAATCCTCCGGGCCGTGGAAGAGCCGGTGGACTACCTCGTGGCGGCGGTGTCCACCACGGGTTCCATTCAGGGGATCGCGCGTCGCCTCCGCACGGAACACCCCAGGCTCAAGGTCGTCGCCGTGGACGCCATCGGTTCCGTCATCTTCGGAGCGCCAGCTGCGCCCCGCCAGATCCCGGGATTCGGCGCCAGCCGGGTGCCCGAGATCCTCAACGAGGAGGAAATCGACCGCGTTCTGCATGTTGCCGACGCGGAATCGGCAGCGGGATGCCGACGTCTGTTGAGCACGGAGAAGATCTTCGCTGGGGGCTCCGCCGGTGCGGCCATCGCGGGCATCGAACATCTGATCTCGAGGCTGGATGAGCCAGCGCGCATCGTCACGGTCCTGCCGGACCGGGGTGAGCGTTACCTCGACCTGGTCTACAACGACGAGTGGGTCGCGAATCTCCCAGACCCGTGGCAGGAGCCGGAAGCGGCGGTCACCTCATGACCCGCACACTCCAGGCCAAACCGCAGGGAAGACCAGGGCATCATGCTTCGGACGGCGGTCGTTGGAATCTGGTGCTGCTGTGGGCGGGGCAGTTCGTCAACACCGCCGGCCTGATGATGCTGGTACCGATCATGCCCT
>NZ_BAAGZP010000003.1:0-11062 GCF_054778355.1 Saccharopolyspora tripterygii
TTCCAAGCGAGGCCGAAGCCTCACACATCAGGTGTCAACCAAACCCTGGGCAGACCCCGGCGAGGTCACGGAGCCGCTCGATCTGGGCGGGCACGCCCCAGAGGTGTGCACCGCGATTGCGCGAGTGCGTGGGGTGATGGCGGCTTCGGCGGCATCGGGGTCGAGGTTGCCGAATGCGTCGCAGTCGACGAGTACGGGCGCGGCCCGCAGGTGGAACAGCGGGCTGGCCGTGGCGTGGAAAGTGTAGGTGGGCGCGATGACCTCGTGCCCGTCGTGCAAGCCGAGGGCTGCGTAGGCGCTGTGCAACGCGGCGGTGCCGGAGCTGGTCAGCACCGCGTGCCGCACACCGAAGTACGCCGCGAGCGCTTCTTCCAGTTCAGCGATGATCCCGGAACGATCCGGGATGGACACCGTCGTGGCCAGCTGCGCGATCACGGCGGCTGTGCTTGCGGAGGTGATAGGTGGCCAGGCCAGGTGCGGCAGTGGTCGGTCCAGTACCGGGGTGCCGCCGTGCAGGGCGAGTTCAGCGGTCATGACAGGACCTTTCGGGGGTCGATGAAGCGGCCTTCGGCCGCGGAGGTGTAGGCGGCGTGGATCAGCGCGGCGTGGGCGAGGTGGGACTCGGGACTGGCGGTGTTGGCGCACGTTCCGGCCAGCACGCGGCAGAAGTGGTTGACCTGGGCGACCGCGGCGGTGGGCCAGGATTGCTCGCGGGTCAGCGACTCCACCACGGTCCCGGCGCGGTCGAGGCGCTGGATCCGGCCGCGTTCGAGCTGCACCGCGCCGTCGGTGCCGGTCACGCGCAGAGTTTCGGTTTTCGGGGCCATACAGCGCGAGAGCAGTACGGTGCCGACCATGCCGGAGTTGTAGCCGAGGGTGAGTGTGGCGGTGTCCTCAGCGTCGTAGTCGTATTCGACGTGGTAACCCATGTCCAGCAAGCAGCCGCCGCCGGCAAGCCGCGCGTGCCCGCGCCACCCGTCAGCCGGGTTGACGGACAGGGTGTAGGTGGCGTGGAGGTGGTACAGGCGGCCGACGCGTTCGGCCAGGTCATTGAAGGCTACGTAGATGGGGTTGAACCGGCGTTGCATGGTCACCATGACCTCGATGCCCGCCTCGGCGCTGCAAGCCGCCAGTGCACGGGCCTCGGGCAGGCTGGTGGCCAGAGGTTTTTCTTTGAGCACGTGCACCCCGTGCTCGGCGGCGGTGCGAATGATCGGCGCACCGGCGTGGTGCGGTACGGCTACGACCACGAAATCCAGGTTCTGCTCGGTAAACATCGCGGCCGCGTCGCGGTAAGCAGGCACGGTGTACTCGCGACCCACGTTCGCCAAGGTGTCTGGATCGCTGTCGCAGATGGCGGCGAGTTCGACGTGATCGCTGGCCGTCACGGCAGGCAGGTGGTCGGTACGGGCTTGGTGACCGAGTCCGATCACGCCAACCCGTGACCGGTGCGGCCACTCGACCCTGCTGAGGGTGGTTGAGGGAACTGCGGTGTGGTCTGTCAGGGAGAACATGGGCGCCTCCGGCGGTGAACCCGGGTAAGACGCTGCACAGTGCATCGCGGCTCGGTGGGGTGAGGTTAGGGTGAGTTGCACGCACGGTGCACTCACGCACACGCACGGTGGAGAGCGGCGAGGATGAACGACGGGGACGATTCCGAGACATCAGCCGACCAGGACGAGTTCGTTGCCGAGTTCCGGCGCTGGCGCGAAGTACGCGGCCTGTCCCGCACAGCGTTGGACTTGTCAGGCAGAATTCAGCATTGTGCCTCACTCAAGACCATCTCCGCTGAGCATGACCGGACGGCTCCGCACGGAGTCGGGATCGGCGGTGCTCCTCACCGTCGTCACAGCGGTCGCGCTCATCTGGGCGAACTCGCCGCTCTCCTCTTCCTACTCCGAGCTGTGGCATCAGGGCCTGGGCTTCGACTTCGGCCCGTTCGGGCTGCACATGGACCTGCACCACTGGATCAACGACGGCCTGATGGTCGTGTTCTTCTTCGTCGTTGGGCTCGAGGTGCGTCAGGAGTTCGCCCACGGGGCGCTGAGGGACACCAGCCGTGCCCGTCTCGCCGTGATCGCCGGGGTCGCGAGTGTGGCTCTCCCCGCGCTGGTGTACGTCCTCGTCGTCGGTGCGGCCGGTGCCGAGGGCATCGAAGGCTGGGGAGCTGTGGTCGGCACCGACACCGCGTTCATGCTGGGCGCGCTCGCGATCGTCGGCCCTCGCCTGTCCGGTCAGCTGCGCGTCTTCCTCCTTACCCTGACGGTGGTCGACGACTTCCTCGCGGTGTCGATCATCGGCATCTTCTACAGCGAGGAGATCCGCATCGTCCCGCTGCTGGTCGCCCTCGCGTGCCTTCTCGCGCTGTGGCTGCTCGGACGCTCCCGCCAATGGAGCGCGGCTCCGTACGTGCTGATTGTCCTCGGGCTATGGCTGGCCACGCTCTCCTCAGGCGTCCACGCATCGCTCGCGGGGATGATCGCTGGCCTCCTCATCCCCGCGTACCCGACGCGGCGGCACAAGGTGGTCGCCGCCCGGCAGCTGTTCCGCGACTTCTGGCAATCGCCGAGCGCGTCTTCGGCCCGTGCCGTCGGCCGGGGGCTGTCTCGGGGCGTCTCGGTCAATGAGCGCCTGCACGAGTACCTCCGGCTGCCCACCGCGCTGCTGGTTGTGCCGATCTTCGCCCTGGCCAACGCAGGGGTGGACCTGCGGGGCGGGCTGCTCGTCGACTCGCTCGGCTCGCCGGTCACGTGGGGCGTCGTCGCGGGGCTCGTGCTCGGCAAGCTCTTGGGGATCGGGCTCGCGACGCTTTTGGCCGTCCGACTGGGTGCGGGGCGCCTGCCGGAAGGCGTCGGGATGGGCAGCGTGTTCGGGGGCGCGGCGCTGTCGGGCATTGGTTTCACCGTGTCACTGCTGATCATCGGGCTCGCCTTCGGCACCACCTCCGACCTCGGCCGTCAGGCGACTCTCGGCGTGTTCGTTGCTATGGTGCTCGCTTGCGTGCTGGGGTGGGCGATCTTCAAGGTCGCCGCCCGCAGGTGGGGCGAGGAGACCGCGGATCTGCCGATGACGCTGGAGCCGCCGGTGGATCCGGAGGTCGACCACATCCGCGGCCCGGAGGACGCCCAGCTCACGCTCGTGGAGTTCGTGGACTTCGAGTGCCCGTTCTGCGCGCACGCCACCGGCTCTTGGGAGGATCTGCACGAGCGCTTCGGGGACGACCTGCGCTACGTGGTGCGCCATCTTCCGCACCACCCGCACGGGCCGATCGCCGCCAGGGCGGCCGAGGCGGCGGCGAATCAAGGCATGTTCTGGCCGTGGCTCGACTTCGTGTTCACCCGCCAGCACGCCCTGGAGCGCGACAACCTCGTCGACTACGCCGTCGAGCTCGGCCTCGACGTCGAGACATTCACCGAGGACCTCGACAGCGCGGAGGTCGCCAAGCGAGTCGAGCGAGACGCCGCGAGCGCGGCGGACAGCGGCGCGCACGCCACTCCGACCTTCTTCGTGGAGGGCTGCCGCCTGCTGGGCAGCTACGACGCGCGCACCCTGACGGCGATGCTGGAGTCCAGCCGCCGTGGCACCCGCACCCAGGAGATCCCGGCCTGAGCGCCGGACGAGAGGGGACGACCTGCGCACCGCAGGTGGTCCCCTCACCGAAGGCTCTCAGAACAGGGTCGGAGGCGGTGGCGGGGCACGAGTCGAGCCCGCCTGACTCTCGAGCTCGATCCACCTGCAGATGACGTGGACGACGTATTCCCGCTCACGCTCGCTGAGCTCGTGCCCCCGGATGATCTCGTGGTTGATCTGCAAGCACTTCCTGCAGCAGGTCGCGGTGGCGTGCTGGGCGCGGAAGACGGGGTGTCCGCCCCAGGGGGTCTGTCTGCCGTCCTTCTGCGGGTGCGCCGGGGCGAGCCGCGCGTCGATGAGCTCCTTCGCGTGCCGAGCGATGGTCTCCGGTCCGCGCGACGCGGCATAGGCGAGCTCGGGAGGGCGCAGGTGGAACTTCGCGCGGAAGGGGATCCGGGCGATGCGCGCCAGCCGAGCGTCCAGCCGGTCCTGGTCAATGGCCGTGCCGACATGCTCCGAAGCGTCGCCGGGATCGTGCGCACCCTCGGTCATGAGCCAGGTTCCGAGGCGGCCTGGGCCGGCGTCCCTTCCAAAGCGGCGATCTCCCGGTACTCGCCTGGGGTCATCCCGGCCGTCGTGCGGAAGGCCCGGTAGAACTGCACGGGGCCGGAGAAGCCCAGCTCGAGCGCGATCGAGGAGATCGGCTTGTCCGGCTGCGCGCGGAGCATCACCCGCGCTCGCTCGAGTCGCAGCGAGCGCAGCTGGCCCATGACGGACTCCCCAGTCCCCTCGAAGAGGCGGAACAGGGTGCGCCGGGAGAGGTGTAGGCCGACGGCGATGCCCTGGGAGTCCAGATCGGGGTCGGCCAGGTGCGCGCGCATGCAGGCCAGCACCTGGCTGCGCCGTGCCGCATCGGGTGCGTCGGCGTGGGGGCGCGGAGGCGAGAGGAGGCCGATGAGCGATGCCCCCAGCGCGGGTGCCTGGGGCTCGAGGCGGTGCGCGCCGTGGGGGTCGCTGGCCTGGGTCCGCGCGAGGTTCACGAAGAATGCCGCCACTGAGCCCATCGCCCCGTCGCAGTCGAATGTCTTCGCGAGCAGGTAGTCGCTGCGGCTGACTCCGGCACGCGCGAATGCTTCGTCTGCGGGGAGCTCGAGGACGGCCTGCTCGTAGTACTCCTTGGTGCGCAGCGTGAAGGGGGTTGCGCTGTCGTAGATCACCAGAGAGCCGGGGGTTGCGAGCGCCGCGCGTCCGGCCTGCTCGACGAGCAGGTTCCCGCGGAGCTGGAACAGGAAGTACAGGTATTCCTGGTCATCGTGGCTCTGCGCGATGTCGCTCCTCGAGCGCTTGACCTCCTCGGCTCGAGCCCGTTTGGTGGATAGGCGGAAGTCGGTGTATTGCCCCAGACCGATCTCGCCGCCGAATCCGGTGTCGACGGGGTCGGTCCTGACCGAGACGTACGCCTCTCGCCGGGCCTGACGCCAGTAGTCGATCTCGTCGCCCCGTGGGGCACGCCCCGTCGAGAAGGACGTCAGGCGCGGCAGCGAGGTGGTCTCCTGTCCCATGATTACGCCCCTGCTTGCTGGTCTGCGCCGTGGCTCGCGCCCGCCCACCGCGTCCATCGCCAGCGTACGACGTGGGGCCCAATCCAGCTCGGCCGCCAGCACGTCTGTGAGGGGACCCGGGGGGCGCAGAGGTCCGGCCCGCGACGCCGCTCAGGCGGCGGTCGCGGGCCGGAGTATCGGTGTGAAGGGCCTGGGATCAGGCGGGAACGAGGCTGTGGGGGTCGATGATGAATTTGTCCGAGACGCCCGTGTCGAAGGTCGCGTAGGCGTCGGGGGCCTCGTCGAGGCTGATGAGCTTGGTGTTGAGCATGTCGCTGAGGTAGGGCATGCGGTCCCACAAGATGGCCATCATCAGCTCGCGGTTGTAGTGCATGATCGGGGCCTGTCCGGCGGAGATCCTCGGCGACTTGATCCACGCCTTGCCGAAGTCGATCGGGAAGGTGCCCTCCTGCTCGGCCTTCGACTTCGCCAGCGGGTCAGGGCCGTAGACGCCGATGACTCCAGTGGCTCCGCCCGGGCGCGTGGCATCGATCACCTGGTTGAGGGCGTAGGCCGGGTTCATGTCCTCGGCTTCCCGGCCGATCCCGTGGGCTTCCAGGCCGACGTAGTCGACTGCGCAGTCGACCATGGGCTCGCCGAGGATGGCCTCGATCTGGTCGGTCAGCGGCACGTCCTGGCTGAGGTCGATGGTCTCGCAGCCGTTGTTCTTCATCAGGTCCAGACGGTCCTGGTAGTAGTCGCCGACAATGATGCAGGAGGCCCCCAGCAGGCGGGCCGCCGCTGCCCCGCAGCGACCGACCGGGCCCGCGCCGGCGATGTACACGGTCGATCCCGGCTTGGCCCCGGCCTCCATGAGCCCGTGGAACGCGGTGGGCAGGATGTCCGAAAGCAGCGCGAGGTCACGGATCTTCTCCATGGCCTGGTCCCGATCGGGGAAGCGCAGCAGCTGGAAGTCGGCGTAGGGGACAAACAGGTACTCGGCCTGGCCCCCGGTCCAGTCGCCCAGGTTGAACCCGTAGGCACCACAGGCTACCGCCGGGTTGACGTTCTCATTCTCGCAAATCTCGGTGTGGCGGGCTTTGCAGTTGCGGCATCGTCCGCAGGCGACGTTGAACGGAACCGAAACGAGGTCGCCGACCTTCACGCGCTCCACGTCCGTTCCGACTTCGATGACCTCGCCGGTCATTTCGTGTCCCATCACCATGCCCTGCGGCACTGGGAAGGACCCGCGGTAGATGTGCAGATCGCTGCCGCAGATGTTGGTGGCGACGATCCTGAGGATGACCCCGTGCGGGGCGCTCTTGCCGTTCGGCATCTCGAGCTTCGGAAAGGCGAGGGACTCGACGCGCATGTCCCTCGCGTTCTCGAACACGACGGCGCGGTTGTTGTCTGCCATGACGATCTCCTCTGGAGCGGATGGAAAGCCCAGTCGCCCGAGCGCCATCCCGGCTGCTGGTGGCGTTGCGACCTCGGCTGTCTCTCAAGGTAGGCACGCAGGCATCTGCGTCTCTATTGCAATGCGTGCCACTACGGTCGCATGGCGTGCCGCCTCTCGCCCCGCCAGCTGCGCGACGTCCTCGTCGCGCTCGGATACGACGTCGACGTCCCCTGGCGGAAACTGCGCAAGAAAGACCGCGACTGGATCCTCTACACCGAGGAGACCCCGTCGTCCCCGTCCATAACACCAAGAGCGCCTCGATGAAACGCCGCGTGGCCCAGTTCCTCGACGTGGCGCGCTGCCCGTCATGCCACGGCAAACGGCTGAAGCCCGAAGCCCTGACCGTGACCTTCGAGGGGCTCGACATCGCCGAGTTCTCGCAGTTGCCGATGCGGGAGCTGCTCTCACTGCTGGACGGGGTAGTCGCGGATACCGCCTCCGGCAATACGGGGACGGGCACTTCCGGCGAAGTCCTGGACGCGGCCTCGCGGCGCGAGGCCGTCGAGCAGAGAGTGGCGGCCGGCGGTTCCGCGCACTCGGCCGCCCCCGATGTGCGCCGCACTCCGAACCAGTCGGCGGAGAAGCGGGCCGCGGCGGCGCGGGTGGGCGCTGAGCTTATCGACCGCCTGCGCCCGATCATCGACCTCGGCCTGGGCTACCTGTCCCTGCATCGGACCACACCCACTCTCTCCGGTGGCGAGCTTCAACGCCTGCGGCTGGCCACGCAGCTGACCTCGGAGCTGTTCGGTGTCGTCTACGTGCTCGACGAGCCTTCGGCGGGCCTGCACCCGCAGGACGTGACCGCATTGCTCGGGATCCTCGACGGACTCAAGGGCCGTGGAAACAGCCTTTTCGTGGTCGAGCACTCGGTGGAAGTGATGCGCCACGCCGACTGGCTGGTCGACATCGGGCCGGATGCGGGCGAGCGCGGCGGCCGCATCGTCTACAGCGGGCCGACCCAAGGCCTCGCCCAGGTCGAAGAATCCGTGACGCGGGGCTACCTCTTCGGCGGGAGCGGACTGCCTCCGCACGTCCCTCGTGACCCTGTCGGTTGGCTCGAGATGAAGGGTGTCACCCGCAACAACCTGCAGGACGTGTCCGTGTCGATCCCCATGGGCGTGCTCTCCGCCGTGACGGGTGTGTCCGGATCGGGCAAGTCCAGCCTGGTCAGCCAGGCGCTGCCCGCGCTGCTCAGCCAGTGCTTGGGGCGCACCGTGCCCGTCGACGAGGCTCCCGAGGACGACGAGCTGCTACTGGCGGATTCCCCCAACCGGCTCGAGGGCACCCTGACGGGAGACCTGACCGGCGTGCGCCGCGTCGTCAGCATTGACCAGAAGCCCATTGGCCGCACGCCGCGCTCGAACGTGGCCACCTACACAGGCCTGTTCGACCGTGTGCGCAGCCGCTTCGCGCAGACTCCCGAGGCGCGTGCCCGCGGCTACAAGCCCGGCCGGTTCTCCTTCAACGTCACTGGCGGCCGCTGCCCGACCTGCGAGGGTGAGGGGTCGGTGATGGTCGAGTTGCTCTTCTTGCCGTCGGTCTACACGGAGTGCCCGGACTGCCATGGCACCCGCTACAAGGACAGCACACTGCACATCACCTGGCGCGACAAGAACATCGCCGAGATCCTCGCGATGAGTGTCGAGGAGGCCCAAGCCTTCTTTGCCGGCGAGGAGGAGATCATGCGGTCCCTTACGGCCCTGATCGACGTCGGGCTGGGCTACCTGCGGCTCGGACAGCCCGCCACCGAGCTCTCCGGCGGCGAGGCGCAGCGCGTCAAGCTCGCCAGTGAGCTGCAGCGCGCCCAGCGCGGGGACACCCTCTACGTGCTCGACGAGCCGACCTCGGGCCTGCATTGCGCCGACGCTGACCGCCTGGTCACGCATCTGCAGACCCTCGTAGCGGCGGGCAACACCGTCGTGATGGTAGAGCTGGACATGCGCGCCGTCGCCGCGGCCGACCACGTCATCGACCTCGGGCCAGGCGCGGGGGAGGACGGCGGCACCATCGTCGCCTCTGGCACCCCGCAGGAGGTCGCCAAGGCAGGCGTTGGGGCGTCGGCGAAATACCTCGGCCTTGCGCTGAAGGAGTCTGCGGCACTGGAGCGCTCCGCCTGACGGACCGCGCCATGCGCTCGAGCTGGGAAGGGATACTACGCGGCTCGTACCGTCGGGAGCGAGAGCTAAGGGCAAGCCGCGTACAAGGTGCGGCAAGGTGACCATCCTCCACGTTGGCCAAGATCGAATGGCGATTTCCTGGCGACGGGAACGCGCGGTAACGCGTCGCGTCTCATCGGAACGAGGAGGAACAAGGGCCGCTGACCTGCGGTGGGATGTGAAACCCCTGGTTACCAGGGGAAACTCACTACTCTCTTTTTGGCAATCGACGCCGCGGGTGCCTTGGCGCAGGTGGAGGGTGGCGGGATCGTCCTCGTCGCAAGACGCCTGCGGTGAACTGGAGTATCGGCACACGGTGCTCTACGACGCGGCCCGTGACGGGTTCTGGCGGGCATGGCCCCGAACGGGTGCGCGCCCAAGGTCGGGGGAGGCGGGCCCTGGCCTCGCGTTTGCGGCTGAAGGTGCCCGCGGAGCGGGCGCGGCCGCGCAGGTCCCAGTAGTAGGCGGTGTAGCGAGCGTGGCCTTGCCGGTTGACGCGCTGCTTGCAGTAGCCCATAGCTTCTCCTCGGAGTCCGTGTTTGAGGACTCTCACTCCATCGGCTTCCAGCGTGCGGTGCAGAACCACGCAGCTCAGATTCCCGTCGCCGAGGCCGCAGGTTGATCAGTTGACGGCGCTGGGGGTCTCGTTCAGGGGATGTTCGGTGTTGCGTTCCCAGTTCTGGGGTGTTGACCTCAGGACTGCCCAGACTTCGGTTGACAAAGTGAAGCCTGGGTCAAGGTGTCATCCAACCCCTGGGCAGCCCCACCCGAGGTAGAGAACCCATCGGAATCGCACGTCACACCCGGGGTGTTCTGGGCGCGGCGTGTGGTCGGGTTACCCGAACCCGGCGCGGCGTTCGCTTGTGAGGCGTCGAGAACTCGCGATTTTCTCGCGAAATCATCGGCTGCACCCACGATCTGAAGGTAGTCATCGCGGCCAGCGGCTACCCGGGTACGGCGCGCCCCGAGACGGGCCCGGCGGGTATTTGAAAGCAAGAGGAAAGCCGCCGCGTGCATGGTCATCGGGGGAATGGCGCGAGCGGGCCGTCGCGGACTCTTTCGCGTTTTGAACCGGTGAAAGGGAGCGTGACGATGAGAAACCGGCACCGCAAGAGGCTGGCAATCGCGGCAGCGGCCGTACTGGCACTATCCACCAACGGCACTTCGTCCGCTGTGCAGGCTTCTGGCACGGACTCCGCAACCAACCCGGGCATCACGGCCGAGCAGCCGAGGATGCTGCTCGTACATGGTTACGGCAGCGCTAAGGACGGCAAAGACTGCAACAACAGCACCTGGGCCGATGCCC
Organism: Saccharopolyspora tripterygii; assembly: GCF_054778355.1. Lineage (NCBI taxonomy): Bacteria > Bacillati > Actinomycetota > Actinomycetes > Pseudonocardiales > Pseudonocardiaceae > Saccharopolyspora > Saccharopolyspora tripterygii. The sequence continues at coordinate 10,033 of NZ_BAAGZP010000003.1, forward strand.
TGACGTACTACCAGTCCGAGGGCGGCCGGCCCCGCGAATCGATGGTGACGATCGGCTACTACAAGGGCGATACCGGCCAAGTGGGCGGGCAGAACAAGTGCGACTTCGTGATCGGGAACAAGAACGCGGACAACAGCACTTCGATCCGGGACATAGCCAGGGATCTCGCCAACTACATCCACGACAACTACAGCCCGGAGAATCCCGTCGACATCGTGGCGCATTCGATGGGAGGGCTGATCACGCGTGTCGCGGTGCTCGGCACTTACGAGGACTGGGAGGGGTTTCCGGAGAGCGTGTTCGTACAGGACATCGTGACACTCGGCACGCCGCACCAGGGCGTGCGAGGTGGGTGCCCGGAAGACAGTTGGGCCTCGGACGGTGATCCGTGCAGGCAGTGGAACCAAATGGTGCCCAGCGACGCCGGCGGCTCGGGGTTCATCGACAAGCTGCACGAGTCCGAGCCCGGTGCTGGTGACCGCGGCCTTGACGACGCGTGGGCATCTGGCATCGACTGGAGCTTGGTCGGCTCGGAGGAGGATCCCACGGTGTCCTACCGCTCGGCGATCGATCAAGGCTACTTCGCCAACCAGAAGTACGGCTACGACGAAGACCGCAACAACAACGGGAGCCAGGACTGCTGGTCACCGGAGGAAGTGGACCACCAAACGATCCGAGAGCTCACCGGATCCGGAGGCTTCTGCCTGCGCTACTGGCACGACGGTAGCGACGGAGGTCCCTACACCACCGACAACGGGTGGTCTCCGCTGAAAACGGCCTTTAAGGCCGCTACCCATGATGGAGACGACTTGCCGAGATGACCTCACAGAAGGGGGGATGCCGCCCGGCCGGTGGGCCTCCCCCTTGGGTGTGGACACCCTGATTCTGGGTCCTGTGGGTCCTGTGGGTCCTGTGGGTCCTGTGGGTCCTGTGGGTCCTGTGGAGGAAGTGTCCTTGGTGGCACGGAAGTCGAAGTTTCGCGAGGAGTTCAAGCGGGACGCGGTGGCGATTCGGAGAACCTTGAGTCGAT
>NZ_BAAGZP010000004.1:0-151020 GCF_054778355.1 Saccharopolyspora tripterygii
CCGCCACCCGCACCGCCAAGCAAGGTGATTCTGCAACGACCCCTAAAACTGGGAAATGCCGAGCGTTGCGCCGACCAGGACGATGGTTGTGGCGAGTTCTGAGGCGGCGCCGAGGACGTCTCCGGTGATGCCGCCGAAGCGACGGCGGACGTGCTGGGTGAACAGCAGCAGCGCGGCCGCGGCCACCAGGACTCCGCCCGCCGCGGCAGGGGAGATCACCGCCGCGACCGCCGCCGCCGTGAGCCACCAGCCGATCACCAGCCACAGCGGCTGGGAGCCCGCGACCAGCGCGCCCATGCCCTCCGGGCGAGCCGACGGCAGGCCGGTCCGGCAGCACAGCACGAACGCGGCGCGGCCGGTGGCGCAGGCGAGCACGAGCGCCCACGGCGTCTGCCCGAGCTCGCCGATGCACACCGCCTGCACACCGATCGTCAGGATCAGCGCGACCACCGCGAACGGCCCGGCGCCGCCGTCGCGCATCACCTGCAGCGCGCGTTCCGGAGGCCCGTAGCAGCCGAGCCCGTCCACGGCGTCGGCCAGACCGTCCACGTGCATGCCCCGGGTGACCAGCACCAGCAGCGCGACCACCAGCAGCCCGGCCAGCAGCGGGGGAGCGCTCAGCGCGCTCAACCCCCACAGCAGCAGAGCTCCGAGTCCGCCGACCAGCGCGCCGACCAGCGGTGCGAACGAGATCGCCTGCCTGCACGCGCGATCGTCGACCTCCCGCGCGGGCAGCGGGAACACCGTCAGCCAGGACACCGCCAGCCGCAGGCCGTCGATCACGCCCCGGCCTCGGCGGCGACGCCGGCCTCGTCGAACGTGGCCATCTCGGCCAGCACCTTCACCGCCGCCGTCAGCACCGGCAGCGCCGTGAGCGCGCCGGAACCTTCGCCGAGCCGCAGCTGCATGTCCAGCACCGGCTCCAGGTCGAGGTGCTGCAGCACCAGCGGTCCGCCGGGTTCGGCGGAGCGGTGCCCGGCCAGCCACCACTGCCGCGCGCCGGGCGCGAGCTCTTCGGCGACCAGCGCAGCGGCTCCGACGACGACACCGTCCAGCAGCACCGGGGTCTTGCGCACGGCGGCCTGGGCGAGGAACCCGGCGAGCGCGGCGATGTCCGCCCCGGTGGACGTGCGCAGCAGCGCGAGGGGGTCGTTGTGCACCTTGCGGGCCCGGCGCAGCGCATCGCGGATCGCGGCGGTCTTGCGCATCCAGGCGGCGTCGTCCACGCCGGTCCCGCGCCCGACCACGGCGACCGGTTCGGTCCCGGTCAGCAGCGAGATCAGCACCGCGGCGGGAGTGGTGTTGCCGATGCCCATGTCCCCGGCGATGAGCAGATCGGCCCCGGAGTCGACCTCCTCGTCGGCGATCGTGCGCCCGGCTTGGACGGCCGCCCGCACCTCCTCGTCGGTCAGGGCGTCCTCGCGGTCGATCACCCCGGAGCTGCGCCGCACCTTGTGCGCGCTGACCACCGGCGGGGTGTCGACGTTGACCGACATGTCGACCACCCGGACGGTCGCGCCGGAGTGCGCGGCGAGCACGTTGACCGCAGCACCACCGGAGAGGAAGTTGCTCACCATCTGGCCGGTGACCTCGGGCGGGTAGGCGGACACGCCGTGCTGGGCGATGCCGTGGTCACCGGCGAAGACGACCACGCGGGCGCGCGCGGGCGGTCGCGGCGGGCAGACGCCCTGCCGGGCGGCGACCCACACGCCGAGCTCCTCCAGCCGCCCCAGCGAACCGGCCGGCTTGGTCAGCTGCGCCTGCCGCGCGACGGCTTCCCGGGAGGCCTGCTCGTCGGGCGCGGGGACGGGCGGGAACTCGATCGCGCCGGGGTCGTTCTGTTCGGTGGACAAGCCAAAACCTCCGTGTTGAAAAACCGCAGCTCGGCGGGGTTCTGCCCGGTTACCGGATCCGCAGGGGGCATCCGGCGATCAGCAGCAGCACCTCGTCGCACACCGCCGCCAGCCTGGCGTTGAGCGAGCCGAGCTCGTCCCGGAACAGCCTTCCAGACCGGGTCCCGGGCACGACGCCGAGGCCGACCTCGGCCGAGACGAGCACGATCCGTCCGGCGGCCTCGGTCACGCTCGCGACCAGCGCGTCGCAGTGCCCGGCGACGACCTCCAGCGCCGCCGGGTCGCGGTCCCACGCCCCCGCGTCGTCCAGGACGCCGGTCAACCAGGTGGCCAGATCATCCACGAGCACGTGATCACCGTCGGCGGCTTCGGCGAGAACTCGCCGCAACGATTCGGAGTCCGGCGCCTCCACGGTCCGCCAGCCCTCGGGCCGTCGAGCGACGTGCTTCGCGATCCGCTCGTCCCACTCGGCATCGGAGGGATCCCGCCGCCCGGTGGCCACGTAGGTCACCGCAGCGTCCTCGGGCACCAACCCCTCGGCGTGCGCCGACTTCCCGGACCGAGCCCCGCCCAACACCAACGACCGCACGACAACCTCCCGCTCAACAACCGCCGAGACCGTACCCGGAGGCGGGCTCGCGCAGACCGGCCCAGTGGGGCCGGTGCTCAGCGGAGGCGGTTTTGGTCCGAATTGACCGGGCATATCGGACATCGATCATGGACGGTTCGGACCAAAACCGCCCTCGGCCACGGGCCGGAGCCGCTAGTGCTTCGCCGTGTAGGGCTTCGGGGCTGGGAGGTTGGCGTTCTCGCGGATGCGGGTGGCGTGGCGGTCGATGGAGGTGAGGGCTGCTGCGACGTCGTCCGCGGTCACCTCGAAGGGCATCGAGTGGATCGTTTCGCCTTCGGCGCTTGCCGCGGTGGCCACGGCGCGCACCGACTCGGTGTCGTCGGGTTTGATGCCGACCTCGGTGAGCGTGGTGGGCAGGCCGACCGTCGTGGTGAACTCGATGAAGTCGCGCAGGTCGCCGGGTGCGGCGCCTTCCAGGACGAGTTGGGCGACCGAGCCGAGGTTGACCTTCTGGCCGTGCGCGAGGCCGTGCGTGGCGGAGACCGAGGTCAGGCCGTTGTGGATCGCGTGCGCTGCGGCGAGACCTCCTGACTCGAACCCCAGACCGGACAGCAGCGTGTTCGCCTCGATCACCTTCTCGACCGCCGGGGTGACCTGGTGGTCGCGCACGGCGTCGATGGCAGGCAGCGCGTTCTCCCAGAGGACGTCCCAGCTGAGCTTCGCGAGCGCGGTGCCGGTGAGCGTGGGCAGGCCGCCTGCCATCGTCTTCGAACCGGACTGGGCCGTGGCGCGGGCCTCCAACCAGGTGGCGAGCGCGTCGCCCACACCGGCGATCAGGAACTCGGCGGGCGCGTTGACCACGATCTGCGAGTCGACCAGGACCAGGTCGGGGTTGCGCGGGAAGAACCGGTAGGCCTCGAACTCGCCGTCCTCGGTGTAGATGACCGACAGGGCGCTGCACGGGGCGTCCGTGGAGGCCACGGTGGGTGCGTTCGCCCAGCGGACACCGGCGAGGTGCCCGGCCGCCTTCACGGCGTCGATGGTGCTGCCGCCGCCGATGGCGACCACGACGTCGGCGCCGGATGAGGTGATCTCGCCGACGAGGCGGTCGACCTCCTTCGAGCTCGGGACCCCGCCGAACTCCCGGCGGTCGATCGGCAACCCGGCTTCGGCCAGCGATGCCTCGACGTCGTGACCGACGAATCCCCACACGACGCGGTCGGCGACGAGCAGCGGTGTCGACCCGAGCTGGGCGAGGTGGTGGCCGAGCCGGTGGATCGCGCCCTTGCCCTGGACGTAACGACCGGGGCTGATCATCGTTCGGATCGACTGGGCCATGGTGCCGCTCCTTGGGTTGCCGAGGTGGTGGACCGGCCGAGCGTAGGAACGGTCGGGGAGCGAGCGCAGCGCGAGCGCGTCTCAACTTGAGACGAAAAGCGAAGCGCCCCGCTCACGCCGTGAGCGGGGCGCTTCGGAAATCCGGGTGTCAGCCGACCTTGGCGATGTCCTTGGGGGTGTAGCGGGGGCGCGGCACGCGGAGCTTGCGGATCTGCATGGCTCGGGTGAACGCGTACCAGCCCAGCGAGAACGGCCGGTCCTTGTGGTCCGGGAACTTGGCCCGGACCCGCTTGTTGACGTAGCGGCCGAGCAGCGTGCCCTCCACCGCCATCATGATCAGCAGGGCCAGGCAGAACAGCGTCGCGTACTGCTGGATGATCATGTTCTGCGCCAGGGTGGCGGCGAAGACGACCAGTACCAGCGGCATGAACAGGCCCATCAGGTGCCTGCGGGTGTCGACCAGGTCGCGGACGAGGGCGCGGACCGGGCCCTTGTCGCGGGGCATCAGGTAGCGGTCGTCGCCCTGCATCATGCGCTCGCGGCGCTCGGTGGCCGCCTTGCGGCGGTCCTCCTTGTTGCCCTTGGCCCGCTTGACGGCCTCGCGCTGCGTCATCGGCGGCGGCGGGACCGGGCCCCGGCGCTTGCCCTCGGCGTCGCGACGCGAGCGGGTGGGCTTGCCCTTCTTGGGGGTGTGATTCTGCGCGCGTTCCTCCGCGGACTGGTCCACGTCGTTCTCGGAGTCCGTGCTCGTGGTCTGCTCAGCGCTGCTTCGGCGAAGGAACCTCACCCCTCCAGGTTATTCGACGCGCCGAGCGGGCTTGCAGGAGACCGTCCGATTCGCACTGCGCCTGCGACGTCACACCTGATCCGGCCGCGCTTATGCCACCATGTAGGGAGGAGACAAGAAGTCCCCGGGTTCGCCCGCGGGAATACCCCGGATCCGGTCGTGGTTGAACGTCACGCCGGAATCGGAGAGCGAGACCACGAGGGAGTGTCCATGACCGCCCCGAACACCACTGAGACCGAGGCGCCTGCCCACGGTGTCACGCTGACCGACTCTGCTGCTCAGAAGGCCAAGGGCCTGCTGGACCAGGAGGGACGCGACGACATGCACCTGCGCATCGCCGTCCAGCCGGGTGGCTGCGCCGGTCTGCGCTACCAGCTCTTCTTCGACGAGCGCAGCCTCGACGGGGACGCGCGCCGCGACTTCGAGGGCCTCGGCGTCGTCGTCGACCGGATGAGCGCCCCCTACCTGGAGGGCGCGGTCATCGACTTCGTCGACTCCATCGAGAAGCAGGGCTTCACGATCGACAACCCCAACGCGGGCGGTTCGTGCGCCTGCGGTGACTCGTTCCACTGATAACGAGCAACCCGTTCTGGCAGGAGGCCGGCACCCGCTCGGGTGCCGGCCTCGTTGCTGTTCTAGATGCTGACGACGCGCACGATCTCGTCGTCGAGCACGATCTCGTCGCCGTCCACGAGCTGACGACCGCGACGCGTCTCCACTGCTCCGTTGACCTTGACCAGTCCTTCTTCCAGCACGTCCTTGGCCTCGGCGCCGTGCTCGACCAGTCCGGACAGCTTGAGCAGCTGCCCCAGGCGGATCATGTCGTCGGAGATCTCCACATCGCGCATGTCCCCATTGTCTGCGGCGGCCGTCGATCGCGGCGTGGGGGCACTGCCCGGGGTTGCCGGGAGCGCTACTCTCGGCTCTTCCGTCGCCGTCCGTGACGAAGTGGAGGCGCGCTGTGCCCATCGCAGTGACCGGCAGCATCGCCAGCGATCACCTGATGCACTTCCCCGGCAGGTTCACCGATCAACTGGTGGCCGACGATCTGCAGCAGGTCTCCCTGAGCTTCCTCGTCGATGATCTGGTGGTGCGCCGGGGCGGCGCTGCGGCCAACATCGCCTTCGCTCTCGGTGTGCTGGGGAGACAGCCCGTGCTGGTGGGAGCCGTGGGCGCGGACTTCGCCGACTACCGGTCCTGGCTGGAGCGCAACGGGGTGGAGTGCGGCGGGGTGCACGTCTCGGAGCACGCGCACACCGCGCGGTTCGTGTGCACCACCGACCAGGCCTTCAACCAGATCGCGTCCTTCTACGCCGGCGCGATGACCGAGGCCCGCAACATCGAACTGGCTCCGGTGATGGCCGCGCACGACGTCGACCTGGTGCTGATCAGCCCGAACGACCCGAAGGCCATGATCCGGCACGCCGACGAGTGCAGGCATCGCGGTTACCGCTTCGCCAGCGACCCGTCTCAGCAGCTCGCCAGGCTCAGCGGTGACGAGATCCGGCGGATGGTCGAAGGTGCCGATTACCTGTTCACCAACCAGTACGAGTGGGGACTGCTGCTGCAGAAGACCGGTTGGAGCGAGGACGACGTCCGGGGCGAGGTCGGCGTTCGCGTCACGACGCTCGGCGCCGACGGGGCGGAGATCGTCGAGCGCGACGGTCAGCGGTTCGAGGTGCCCGCGGTTCCGGAGGTCGCCAGGGCCGACCCGACGGGTGTCGGTGACGGTTTTCGCGCCGGTTTCCTCGCCGCGATCGAGAACGGGCTGTCGCTGGAACGTGCCGCGCAGCTCGGCTCGCTGATCGCGGTGCACGTGCTGGAGGTGACCGGAACGCAGGAGTGGAGCCTCGATCACGGCCGCGCTCGCAAGCGCTTCGCCGACACCTACGGGGAGAGCGCCGCGACCGAGGTCGCCGCCGTCCTGCCGCTCTGAGCAAGTCAGGTCGACGAGCCCTTCGCGGCCTTCGGGTTGCACTGCGTTGCAAAGTTTTGCGAAGTGTTATGGCTGGTAAATTGCCGGTTCTCCTGGCGTATTGACTTAACGTGCGCAAGAAAATGTGATCGTAGGCGTTCGCTCATCGCAGGCGATGCGAAGGAGAAGGTCATGCGATTACCGGTGCTAGCGCTGGCCACGGCCGTGGTCGGTGCCTCCCTGGTGCCCGCCGCGTTCGGCCAGGATCGCGCTCCGGCTCCGGCCACCGCTCCGGTGGCCGGGCCGATCATCCAGATGTTCCAGTGGCCGTGGGATTCGGTCGCGAGCGAGTGCACCAGCTTCCTGGGGCCGAAGGGATTCGGCGCCGTCCAGGTGTCGCCGCCGCAGGAGCACATCGTGCTCCCCGAGGCCGGTCACCCCTGGTACCAGGACTACCAGCCGGTCAGCTACCAGCTCGAAACCCGGCGCGGGAACCGCGAGCAGTTCGCCAACATGGTCAAGACCTGCAACGACGCCGGTGTGCAGATCTACGCCGACGCGGTGGTCAACCACATGGCGGGTTCGGACGGCGATCACCCGGGCAGCGCGGGTTCGGAGTTCACCAAGTACGACTACCCGGGCACCTATTCCGACGCGGATTTCCACGAGTGCCGCAGGGACATCGCCAACTACGAGGACAAGTGGGAGGTCCGCAACTGCGAGCTCGTCGGGCTCGCCGACCTCAAGACCGAGAGCGACTGGGTTCGCCAGTCCGAGATCGGCTACCTCAACGACCTGATCAGCCTGGGCGTGTCCGGGTTCCGCGTCGACGGCGTCAAGCACATGCCGCCGGAGGACGTGGGCGCGATCTTCGGCGGGCTCAACGCCGTTCCGGGAACCGGGCAGAAGCCCTACGTGTTCCAGGAGGTCATCGCCGACTCCACCACCACGGCGGGGGAGTACGCCGGCAACGGTGACGTCACCGAGTTCGCCTACCAGGGCAAGATCAGCGACGCGTTCAAGAACGGCTCGCTGGCGCAGCTCGACGGCTTCACCGACGAGATGCCGCTGCCCGCCGATCAGGCCGTGGTGTTCGTCGACAACCACGACACCCAGCGCAGTTCGCCGACGCTGACCTACAAGGACGGCACGGCCTACGACCTGGCCGTGGGCTTCGAGCTCGCCTACCCGTACGGCACGCCGCAGCTGATCTCCAGCTTCGCCTTCGACGACGCCGATGCGGGTCCGCCCGCCGAGGCCGACGGCACGACCAAGCCCGCCGGCTGCGACGACCAGGCGTGGGTGTGCGAGCACCGGCGGCCGATCATCGCCGGGATGACCGGGTTCCACAACGCGGTCCAGGGCGCCGCGCTCACCGACTGGTGGGACAACGAGGGCGGTCAGATCGCCTTCGGACGCGAGGACAAGGGATTCGTGGCGATCAACCGCGAAGGTGGCGAGCTCTCCCAGACCTTCCAGACCTCGTTGCCCGCGGGCAGCTACTGCGACGTGATGTCCGGTGAGGTCTCGAACGGTTCCTGCACCGGCCAGACGGTCGAGGTCGGTGAGGACGGGACGTTCACCGCGACGGTGGCCGCGAACTCCGGTGTCGCGCTTCACGCCGGAGCCAAGCTCGGCTGATCGGGGCCCGGATCCTGCACGGCTGAGCCGGGCGAGGGGTGGGAGCGCCGACGCTCCCACCCCTCATGCCCGGGTGGCCAGCGCGATCATGCGGCGGTGCCCGGCGGTGAGGGGTTCCCCGTCCTCGCCCCGGAACGAGACATCGGTGAAACCCGCCTGGTGCAGCCAGTCGCGCAGCTCGGGCGCGGTGAACATGCGGACCGCGTGCGGGACGCGGCGCACCCGGCCACCCCGCACCACCACCCGCTCGACGATCGAGCGCATGGTCAGCGGGTCCAACCGGTGGTGGTCGATCATCATGTCGTCGCCGACCTCGTGCACCACCTGAGCCCGGTAGCGGGGGAGCAGTTCGACGAGGTTGTTCAGCTCCAGCGCGAACCGCCCGCCCGGCCGCAGCACGCGATGGACCTCCGAGAGCACCCGGCGGTTGCCCGCGTCGGAGAAGTAGCCGAAAGCGGTGAACCAGTTCAGCACCGCGTCGAAGCGCTCCTGCCAGGGGAGTTCGCGCATGTCCCCGTCGACGTAGGTGACCTCCACGCCGAGTTCGGCGGCCTCCGCGCGGGCGCGCCGCAGGAACGTGGCGGAGCTGTCCAAGCCGGTGACCCGGCAGCCCATCGCGGCCAACCGGTTCGACAGCCTGCCGTGCCCGCAGGCGAGGTCCAGGACCTCATCACCCGGTGAGGCACCGAGCAGCTGCCGCACGAGCTCGGATTCGGCCTGGGTGCGCTCGTCGATCAGCGGGCCGTAGAAGTGCAGGTAGTCCTCGTCGAACAGGCCCTCGGCGTCGAATTCCGGTTCGTCGTCGGTGGTTCCGCCATCGCTCATGTCGGCCACGGTGCCCGACGCCGCTGCGCAGCACCACCGGTTTTCCGCCGGGTCGGCGGAGGTGCGGGCGAGTCAGTTGGTGCTCCCGTCGTCGGGTTCCCAGCGGAGGAGGTCTCCGGGGGTGCAGTCGAGGGCCTGGCAGAGAGCTTCGAGGGTCGTGAAGCGGACGGCCTTGGCGCGGCCGTTCTTCAGGACCGCCAGGTTCGCCGGGGTGATGCCGACGCGCGCGGCGAGCTCACCGACCGACATCTTGCGCTTGGCGAGCATGACGTCGATGTCGACCGCGATCGGCACTCAGATCACCTCGTCCAGCTCGGCCTGCATCCGCGTCGCCTGCACGTCGCGGTCGACCGCCTGCGCCAGCAGCACGCGCAGCACCAGCACGACCAGCGCTACGCCCAGGATCGCCACGACCACGCCGCAGATCAGCAGCACGACGCCCGGGGCGACGGCCTCGCCGGGTGCCAGCAGGCAGGCGAGGGCGAAGACGTCGAGCGCCGCCGCCACGATCGCACCGATGATGACGTGCACGTAGCGGAAAGCCGCGTGGGAGAACACCGTTCCCGGCCGGACCATCGTGACCAGCCGCCACACGCAGACGACCACGACCTGGCAGGCCACCAGTCCGAGCACGACGATCAGCAGCAGCGGCACCCGCAGGTAAGCGTGCTGCGGGTTCAGCCCCTCCAGGTCGGCGTTGAGCAGCGGCACCATCACGGCCTGCACGAACAGCGACCCGGCCAGCAGCACCACGAGCACGACTCGCAGCGCGAGCACCGCCGATTTCCTCATCGCCACTCCTTCGATCGGACAACGATGTGAATCTATCGAAAAACGATAGGTCAAGGCAAATCGGGAGCCGCCGGGTGAGAATCGCGAGCACGCGGGAACTCCGCGCCGACGTTCTCGCGGAACACCACCGGTTCCCGCGGTCAGCTCTCCGGGTCGAGGAGTGCTTCCGCCACCGCGGTGATGTCTTCGGGGCGAACCCGGCAGCAGCCGCCGACCAGCGTGGCGCCGGCTTCGCGCCAGCGGCGCGCCTGGAGCGGGGACAGGCGGGGGTCGCCGGTCCAGGCGTGGTGCTCGGAATCCCAGTCCTCGCCGCTGTTCGGGTAGGCGACCAGCGGCTTGGCCGTTGCCGCGCGGGCGGTTTCGAGCGCGGGCAGAACGTCGTCGGGGTCCGAGCAGTTGATGCCGATCGCGCTGACGGCGTCGGACTCGGCCAGTGCGAAGGCCTCCGAGAGCGGCTGACCCGCGCGGGTGCGGTCGCCGTCGACGGTGAACGACAGCCAGGCCGGGACTCCCAGTCCGGCCACCGCTTCCACCAGCACTTCGGCCTCGTCGACGTCGGGGATGGTCTCCAGCGCGAGCACGTCCGGTGCGGCGTCGGCCAGCACCTCCAGGCGCGGCAGGTGGAACTCCCGCAGCTGCTGCTTGCTCAGGCCGTAGTCGCCGCGGTACTCGGAGCCGTCGGCCAGCGTCGCGCCGTAGGGGCCGATGGAGGCCGCGACCCAGCGGTGCTCGCCCGGCTCGACCTCACCGGCCAGCCGGGCCAGTTCGACGCTGCGGCGCAGCAGCCGCTCCGCCCCGGCGCGGTCGAGGCCGCGCTCGGCGAAGCGCTCGAAGGACGCCTGGTAGCTGGCGGTGGTGGCGATGTCCGCGCCCGCCCGGTAGAAGGCGGCGTGCGCGGCGACGATCTCCTCAGGGGCGTCGGCCAGCAGGCGCGCCGACCACAGCGCGTCGGCGAGTTCGTGCCCCATCGCCTCCAGCTCCGTGGCCAGCCCGCCGTCGAGAACCATCGGCCGGTCGACCCTGAATCCCTCCATGCCGACCAGCGTAGTGGTGTTCCGGAGGGCGGACCCCATCGAAACCCGGCGTGGGGAGATCCGAATTTCGCGTGAAATCCGCCCCCGGAACTTCGGACTCCCACTTCGCGCGAAGTTCGAGCGGCTCAGCCCTTCACGCTGCCCGCTGAGAGGCCTGAGACGAGGAAGCGCTGCACGGCGTAGAAGACGATCACCGCGGGAACCGCCACCAGGACCGACGCCGCCGCGAGATGACCCCATTCCGCCCGGTTCTGCTGGACGAAGACCTGCAGACCCACCGCGAGCGTTTTGGACTCGTCGGCCGCCGACAGGAAGGCCGAGGCGAAGGCGACCTCGCTCCAGGCCACGATGAACGAGTAGAAGCCGGTCACCGCGAGTCCTGGGCGGGCCAGCGGCAGCACCAGCCGCCAGAACACGCCGAGCGGCGAGAGCCCGTCGACCCGCCCGGCCTCGTCGATGTCGGCCGGGATCCCGTCGAAGTAGCCCTTGAGCATGAAGGTGCAGAACGGGATCGCGGTGCTGCAGTAGACCAGCACCAGGCCGAGCGCGCTGCCCTGCAACCCCAGGGTGAGCAGGATGTTGTACAGCGGCACGATCAGCACCGCGAACGGGAACATCTGCACGACCAGGAACGACAGCAGCAGCCAGTGCCTGCCGGGGAACCGGAACCGGCTCAGCGCGTAGGCGGTCGTCGCCGCCAGCAGCACGCCGAGCACGGTGGTCAGGGCCGCGATCAGCACGGAATTCCCGAACCACGCGAGGAACGAGCCCTTCGCGCCGCTGAGCACGTCGGCGTAGTTGTCCAGGCTGGAGTCGTTGAACAGCGAGGGCGTCGCCTCGACCGCCTTGGCGTCCGGCTTGAACGACACGACCACGACCCAGAACACCGGGAACACCGCGATCAGCGACGCCACCACCAGCGCGCCGTGCAAACCGATGCTCGCCAGAGTCGAGCGCCGCCCCCGGCCGCGCGGCTGGGCGGCGGCCGAGGACGCCCGCAAGGACGCTGCGTCGATGCTCATCACAGGACCTCTCCCTGCCGCGCCATCGCGCGGCGGTAGATCGCGGCGAAGACCAGCAGCACCGACAGGATCAGCACGCCGTAGGTGGAGGCGATCGCGTAATCCCTGGTGGCGCCGGAGAAGAACCGCTCGAAGGCGTAGGTCACGAGGATGCGGGTGTGCGGGTTGTTGCCGGTGATCAGGTAGATGACCGGGAACATGTTGAACGTCCAGATCACCCCGAGCAGCACCACGCTGCTCGACACCGGCCGCAGCCCCGGCATCGTCACGTTGGCGAAGCGCTGCCAGGGCGTCGCACCGTCCATCTCGGCGGCCTCGTAGAGATCGGACGGGATGGCCTGCAATCCGCCGAGCAGGGCGACCATCATGAACGGCACGCCCAGCCACACGTTGACCACGATCACCGCCAGCAGCGCCAGGCCCGACTGCCCGAGCCACACCTGCCCGGGCAGTCCCAGCGACTCCAGGACCCAGTTGACCAGGCCGTAGTCGGCGTTGAGCAGGTACCGCCAGGCGAACGCGCTGATGAACACCGGAACCGCCCACGGCAGGATCAGCAGCACCCGGTAGAGACCGCGTCCCCGCATCCGCCGGTTGAGCAGCATCGCGAGGCCCAGGCCGATGCCGTAGTGGCAGGCCACGCACGCGAAGGTCCAGATCACGGTGCGCACCAGCGTCGCCCAGAACGAGCCGAACGCCGCCGAACCGGACAGCACGTTGAGGTAGTTGTCCCAGCCCACGAACTCGTACCGGGCTTCGCGGTCCAGGACCGGGTTGGCGATGTTTGTGTCGTTGATGTCGGTGAACCCGAAGTACACGCCCTGCAGCAGCGGGAGCACGACCAGCAGCGCGAGGACCGCGACGACCGGCAGCACCATCGCGTAGCCGAACCAGTACCGGGCGAGGAAGTTCCGCATGATCAGCGCTTCGCGTAGTCGGTGAGGATCGTGGACTGGTAGGTCTGCGCCAGCTCGTCGAGCGCGGGCCCGGTCTGCTTGCGACCGGACAGGACGTCGCCGTAGGCGGTCTGCAGCGGTTCGAGGAGCTCGCTGTTCTGCGGGATCCACGCGCGCGGGTGGGTGGAGGCCGCCAGCGGGCGGAACGCCGTGACGATCGGGTTCGCGGTCACCGCGGGGTCGTCGTAGGCCGAGGTGCGGGTGGGCAGCAGGCCCAGCTTCGCGGCGACCTTCGCCTGGCTCGCGGTGCTGCTCATGCAGGCGACGAACTTCTGCGACGCCTCGGTGGCGTCGCTGCCCTGCCGGATCACGTAGTCGTGCCCGCCGACCGGCGACGGGGTGGCCGAGCCGGGGATCGGCGCGATGCCGAGGTTGGCCGGATCGGCGAACTCCTGGGACGCGGTGAACTCCGAGACCGCCCAAGGCCCGTCGATCACCATGGCGGTCTCGCCGGTGGTGAAGGACGTCTTCATGCTGGTGTAGGAGTTGGGCTGGTCCAGCGACGTGCGGGCGGCCTTCGCATCGAGCAGGTCCTTGGCGACCTGCACGCCGCTCGCGGTCTCCGGGGAGTTGACGGTGATCGTCTTCGTGGCCGGATCCACCAGGTCACCGCCGTGGGCGTAGATGAACGGCAGCGCGTAGTACTCGTCGTTGTTGAGGAACAGCGCGTTCTCGCCGCCCAGCTTCGGCGCGATCGCCTTGAGCTCGTCCCAGTCGCGCGGCGGTGCCACCCCCGCGGCGTCGAGCTTGCGCTTGTTGTAGAACAGCGCGAGCGCGTCGGTCACCTGCGGCACGGCGTAGGTCCGGCCCTCGAACTTCGTCGATTCCAGCGTGTTCGGCAGGAAGTCGGCGGTGTCGGTGACCAGCGGCGTGCCGGAGAGGTCCTGGATGAGACCGGCCTGCGCGAGCTGCGAGACCCAGCCGACGTCGGCGCGCAGCACGTCGGGGCCCTGGCCGCCCTGCGCTGCGGTCTTGTAGTTGTTCAGCGCCTGGTCGAAGGCGACCGACTCGACCTGGACCCGGTACCCGCCGGTGCGTCCGCACTCCTGCGCGACCTCGCTGAACACGGCGCTCTCCGCGGATCCGCTGGTGTCCCAGTAGACGACTTGGTTCGCGTCGCCGGTCGAACCGCCGCACCCGGCGAGGGTGAGGGCGCCGACCAGGCCCATGGCGGCAGTGACCGTGGCCTTGGGGCTCATTCCGGACCTCCGATGTGCAAATTTTTGCGACGGACTGGCGTTCGATTGCATACCCAGAATGTGAGTTAAGTCAAGGTGCTCGAGCAGAAGTGGACAGGCTTCGGCAACCGGCAACGGAATCTCATTGCAAATACTTTCCGATGCGTGCAGGATCGGGACTGGCTGCAACATCGGTAGCGGAAGGAGCCTGGCGTTGGCGGGTCTGGCCGAGATCGCGGAAGCGGCCGGGGTGAGCGTGTCCACGGTGAGTCGCGTGCTCAACCGCAAGTCGGGCATCGCCGAGGAGACCCGGCAGCGAGTGCTCGACGTGCTCAACCAGCTGCCGCACACCGCCCGGGGTGTCGGCGCCCTGCGGCGCACGGGGGTGATCGGCCTGCTGGTGCCGGAGCTGTCCAACCCGGTGTTCCCGGCCTTCGCCGAAGCGCTGGAAAGCCGTGCCGCGCAAGCGGGTTACGCCTCGCTGCTGTGCAACACGCGCGCGGCGATGAGCGAGAAGGACTACGTCCAGATGCTCCAGGCGCGCGGGGTCGAGGGCATGATCTTCGTGTCGCCGGAGATCGCCAACCCCGACAGCGACGAGCGCCGCAGCCGCGGCTACTACGAGAAGCTGGGTCGCGACGGCGTCCGGATGGTGTTCGTCAACGGCGGGGCGCCGAGTCTCGACGTCCCGGACATCACCGTCGACGAGCACCTCGCCGGCCACACCGCTGCGCGGCACCTGCTGGAACTCGGCCACCGCCGCATCGGTTTCGTCAGCGGCCCCTCGCGGGCGCTGCCCTCCCGGCTCAAGCGCGCGGGCTGGGCGGCTGCGCTGGAGGAGGTGGGGGTCGAACCGGCGGGTGAGCTCGTCGTCCACGGCTCGTTCTCCGCCGAGGGCGGAGCGGAGGCGATGGCTCGGCTGCTCGACGGCCCGAAACCGACTGCGGTGCTGTGCTCGTCGGACGTGATGGCGTTGGGCGCGATGGGCGAGGCCAAGCGGCGCGGGCTGAGCACCCCGGAGGACATCTCGGTGGTCGGCTTCGACGACATCCCGCTGGCCGCCTACTGCCAACCGGCCCTGACGACCCTCGCTCAGCCCATCCGCGACATGGCCGCCGCTGCCGTGGACGAGCTCTTGCGTCAGCTCGACCCCGACGGGGACGAGCGCGGCTCGACCAGCTTCAGCCGCATGTTCCGCCCGCACCTGATCGTCCGCGAATCCACTCGGGAGCGGTGAGGCACCGGGCGGTTCTGGTCCGAATTGCCCGCGATCGAAGACCGTTTTGTCCGGACAGTTCGGACCAAAACTGCCCGCACTCCGGAAAGGGAGCAGCATGTCTTGGTGGCGTGATGCCGTGGTGTACCAGATCTACGTGCGCAGCTTCGGCGACGGCGACGGCGACGGGGTCGGCGACCTGGCCGGCGTGCGGGAGCGGTTGCCGCACCTCGTGGAGCTCGGCGTCGACGCGATCTGGCTGACGCCCTTCTACCCGTCGCCGATGGCGGACGGGGGCTACGACGTCGCCGACTACTGCGGCGTCGACCCGCTCTTCGGCGACCTCGACGACTTCGACGCCCTGCTCGCCCAGGCCCACGACGCCGGGATCAGGGTGCTCGCCGACATCGTCCCCAACCACACCTCCGACAAGCACGCGTGGTTCACCGAGGCCCTGGCCGCCGAACCCGGTTCGGCCGAGCGCGACCGGTACCTGATCCGCGACGGGCGCGGCGACGAACCGCCGAACGACTGGGAGTCCATCTTCGGCGGACCGGCCTGGACCCGGCTGCCCGACGGCCAGTGGTACCTGCACCTGTTCGCGCCCGAGCAGCCCGACCTGAACTGGCGGAACCCGCAGGTGCGCGCGGACTTCCGCAAGGTGCTCAAGTTCTGGTTGGACCGCGGTGTCGACGGCTTCCGCATCGACGTCGCGCACGGCATGATCAAGCATCCCGACCTGCCCGACACCGGTCGCAGCGAGCAGATCTCCTTGCTGGGGCGCGGCGAACTGCCGTACTTCGACCAGGACGAGGTGCACGAGATCTACCGCGACTGGCGCGCGCTGCTGGACTCCTACTCCGGTGAGCGCATCGGCGTCGCGGAGGCCTGGGCGTCCACCCAGGAACGGCTGGCCCGCTACGTCCGGCCCGACGAGCTGCACCAGGCGTTCAACTTCGCGCTGCTGGAGGCGCCGTGGTCGGCGGAGGAGTTCGGCGCCGTGGTCGCCGAATCGCTCGCCACCACCGCCCAGGTCGGGGCGACCACGACGTGGGTGCTCGGCAACCACGACGTCCGGCGACCGGTGACCCGCTACGGCGACGGCGAGCTCGGCCTCGCCCGCGCCCGCGCGGCGGCGTTGTTCAGCTTCGCCCTGCCCGGTTCGGTCTACGTCTACCAGGGCGAGGAGCTGGGCCTGCGCGAGGTGCTGGACCTGCCCGACGAGGTCCGGCAGGACCCGATCTGGACGCGGTCCGGAGGTGCCGATGTCGGTCGTGACGGCTGCCGGGTGCCCCTGCCGTGGTCCGGCGATGAACCGCCTTTCGGCTTCGGGCCGGCCGGGAGCTGGCTCCCCGCGCCAGGGGAGTGGGCATCGTCCACCGTGGAGGCCCAGCGCGACGAGCCGGGTTCGGTGCTGAGCCTGTACCGCGCGGCGCTCGCCCTTCGCCGCGCGCACGCCGCCCTGGGCGATGGCGACCTGAACTGGCTGGAAATCCCGGACCAGGTCGTGGCGTTCACCCGCGAACCCGGTTTCACCTGCGCCACCAACTTCGGCGAGACCGCGGCCGACCTGGAGCTGCCCGGTGCCCTGCTGCTGCGCAGCGACGGCGTCGGGTCCTGGACCGGTGAGCTGCCGCCGAACACCACGGTGTGGCTCAATACTGGGAAAAGTTAACGAGAAATCGTTCCGCTGGGTCTATTTCTACCCAACTAGGCATGGTCACATGTGAATCACCAACGACACGGAGGTGATTCGCATGGTGCGACGATTAGGAACGACCATGGCAGCGGCGGCGCTGGCTGCCGTCGCCGTGGTCGGATTCCAGGCGCCGGCCTCGGCCGCGCCCAACTTCCAGGTGCCCTTCAAGTGCGGCGTCGAGGTCACGGCCGCCACCTTCAGCGGGCACAGCCCGGCCAACTCGGTCGACTTCCAGAAGGACGGCATCACCGGCATGCCCGTCCTCGCCTCCGCAGGCGGCACCGTGACCAGGTCGGAGAACGAGGGCGACACCAGCTACGGCCGGTGGATCGAGCTCGACCACGGCAACGGCTGGCGCACCCGCTACGCCCACCTGTCCAGCCAGGCCGTCTCGGTCGGCGACAAGGTGCCGGGCGGCGGCAAGATCGGTGAAGCGGGCGCCACCGGCGGAGTCACCGGCCCCCACCTGCACTTCGAACAGATCCTCGACGGCGCCGACCGCAAGGTCGTCCTCAACGGCAAGGCCGTCCCGTACTACGACCACACCAACTTCACCAGCAAGAACAACTGCTGAAGTGCTGTGCTCCGCACTCGCTCCGCGTCGCGGTGCGAGTAGCGGAACCTGATGCGCTCGCTTGCACCAACGGGCGATCCGGACGAGAGAACGGCCGGTTCACCTCCGGGAGGTGAACCGGCCGTTCGTGGGCTTCTCCGTCAGAGGCGGACGGGGTAGTGGGGTTCGGGGACCTCGGGGGAGAGGCGGCCCTCGATGAAGATGCCGTGCCAGAGCATGAACACCAGCAGCGCCCAGAGTCGGCGGCTGTGGTCCAGGACGCCGGAGCGGTGCTCCTCCAGCAGCTGCAGGATCGCGCGGCGGTCCAGCAGGTGATCGGTCTGCGACTGCTGGATGATGTTGCGCGCCCAGTCGTGCATCTCGTCCTTGAGCCAGTGCCGGATCGGCACCGGGAAGCCGAGCTTGCGGCGGTTGAGCACGTGCGCCGGAACCACCTGGTACAGCGCCTGGCGCAGCGCGTACTTCGTGGTCTCGCTGGTGATCTTCTGCTCCAGCGGCACCGTGCTGGCGACCCGGAAGACCTCGTTGTCGAGGAACGGGACCCGCAGCTCCAGCGAGTTGGCCATGGTCACCTTGTCGGCCTTGACCAGGATGTCGCCGCGCAGCCAGGTGAACAGGTCCACGTGCTGCATCCGGGTCACCGGGTCCCAGTTCTGCGACTGGCCGTACGGGCCCGCGGTGATGTCCTTGTGCGACACGCCCGGGTCGAAGCCGCGCATGATCCCGCGCAGCTGGTCGTCCCGGAAGATGCGCGCGTTGCCGTAGTAGCGCTCCTCCAGGTCCAGCGAGCCGCGACGCAGCAGGTCCTTGCCGCGCACGCCCTCCGGGATGCGGCTGGAGACCTTGCCCATCGCCTTGCGCAGCGCGCCGGGCACCTTCTCGAACGGTGCCAGCGACAGCGGCTCGCGGTAGATCGTGTACCCGCCGAACAGCTCGTCGGCGCCCTCGCCGGAGAGCACCACCTTCACGTGCTGCCGGGCCTCGCGGGCGATGAACCACAGCGGGACCAGCGCCGGGTCGGCCACCGGGTCGTCGAGGTACCAGATGATCAGCGGCAGCGCCTCCATCATCTCCTCGGGGGAGACGGTGCGGACCACGTGCTTGACGCCGATCGCCGCGGCCGACTCGGCGGCCACGTCCACCTCCGAGTAGCCCTGCCGCTCGAAACCGGTGGTGAAGGTGATCAGGTTCGGGTTGTGCTCCTTGGCCAGCGCCGCGATCGCCGTGGAGTCGATGCCGCCCGACAGGAACGAGCCGACCGTGACGTCCGCGCGCATGTGCTTGGCGACCGAGTCGCGCATCACGTCGACGATCTCGTTCTGCAGCCGCTTCACGTCGGCGTCGGTGTTGGCCGGGCGCGGCCGGAAGTTCGGCTGGAAGTACCGCTCGGTCACCAGCTGACCGCCGGGGGAGACCGTGAAGGACGTGCCCGACTCGATCCGGCGGATCTGCCGGTGCAGCGACTCGGGCTCCGGGACGTACTGCAGCACGAAGTAGTGCTGCATCGCCTTGTGGTCGAGCTCCTCGCCGATCTTGAGCGTGTTGGCCAGGCTGAGCAGGCTCTTCTTCTCGCTGGCGAAAGCCGTGCCGCCGGGGCCGGAGGCGTAGAACAGCGGCTTGATGCCGAACGGGTCGCGCGCGCCGTAGACCACCTTGCGCTCGCTGTCCCAGACCATGAACGCGAACATGCCGCGCAGCCGGCCGACGGACTGCGGGCCCATGTAGTGGTAGGCGGCGACGATGACCTCGGTGTCGCCGTCGGTGCCGAACCGGGCGCCGTACTGCTCGATCAGCTCGGCGCGCAGCTCCAGGTAGTTGTAGATCTCACCGTTGAAGGTGATCGTGTACCGCTGCGGATTCTCCGGCGGACCCCAGGTCAACGGCTGGTGGGAGTGCTCGAGGTCGATGATCGACAGACGGTTGAAGCCCAGGACGACCTCACCGCCCTGCCACGTGTCGCTCTCGTCCGGTCCCCGGTGTCGTTGACACGGCAGCGCGTTGGCCACGGCGTTCACGCTGTAACCGGCAGATTCTTCGGTGGGACAGATGAGTCCAAGCAGGCCGCACACGCGTCTGTGCACCTCTCCGGGTCGGGGGGAAAAGGCTGGCTCCAGTATGCAGAACCCTGGCGCGCGCGCTGCACGCGCGTGGGGCGATCTTGCCGCGGCCCCGTGCTCAGCGGTGCGGGCGGGACCCTGAGCGGCTCCAGCAGGTCGAGTTGAGCCCTGAGCGCGCGATCAACGCCCCCGGAGCAGTATCGCGGCTACACCTGGGCTAGGCTCTGCCCAGGATTCCGGCGGCGGATCCGCGGTTGCCTGCGGGCGTGCCGGGGATCGACCCAAGCCGCTTCGGTGAGTTTTGCACGAGGAGGCGTCGCGCAGTGGGCCTGAAGGAGGGGACCCGAGTGCCACGGCTGGTCAAGGTCGCTGGTCTGATCGGCCTGGTTGGTGTCGCGGCCACTGGCTGCA
The DNA here is from genome assembly GCF_054778355.1 of Saccharopolyspora tripterygii. Classification (NCBI taxonomy): domain Bacteria; kingdom Bacillati; phylum Actinomycetota; class Actinomycetes; order Pseudonocardiales; family Pseudonocardiaceae; genus Saccharopolyspora; species Saccharopolyspora tripterygii. The sequence continues at coordinate 19,870 of NZ_BAAGZP010000004.1, forward strand.
CGACCGACGAGGTCCTGCGGTTCGGATGGCCAGAGGGTGTCACCCCGCAGGCCGAGGCGATGCGGAACCTGTGGACTTGGTCAGTGATCGCAGCACTCGCGGTCGGTGTTTTGGTGTGGGGCCTGATCTTCTGGTCGGTCGCGTTCCACCGCAAGAAGAAGAACGACGAGGAGCTGCCGCGTCAGTTCCAGTACAACCTGCCGCTCGAACTGATCTACACGGCGATTCCGTTCGTGCTGGTGGTCGTGCTGTTCTACTTCACGGCGGTCACGCAGAACACGGTTCTGGCCAAGCCGGCCAAGCCGGACCAGACCGTGAACGTGGTCTCGTTCCAGTGGAACTGGGAGTTCAACTACCCGGGTTACAAGACGCCGGACGGGCAGCCGGTGCGCACCGTCGGCAGCAGCAGCGAGATCCCGCTGCTGGTCGTGCCGGTCGGTCAGCGCGTCGAGTACCACATCAGCTCGACCGACGTGATCCACTCGTTCTTCGTTCCGGAGTGGCACTTCAAGCGGGACACCTTCCCGCACCCGGAGAAGAACAACCAGGACAACGTCTTCCAGAACACCGTTGAGCGGGAAGGCTCGTTCGTGGGCCGGTGCGCCGAGCTGTGCGGCACCTACCACGCGATGATGAACTTCGAGGTCCGGGCGTTGTCCCCGGACAAGTTCGACCGGTACATGCAGCTGCGCACCCAGGTGAACCCGCAGACGGGGCAGACCTACACCGCTGCCGAGGCTCTCGGTGCGATGAACTGCGGTGAGCTGTGCACGCCGCACGCGGTGACCGGTGTGCCGTTCAACACCGACCGGACCGGTGGCGCGCCCTCCGGCATCGGGTCGAACAGCTAGGGGTGCCCTCGACAGGGCGTACGGCGTGAGAGCGAGGACTCCATGAAGGTCGAAGCCAGGATCTTCAACATCATCACCGTTTTCTTCTTCTTGTCCGCAGTCGTCTACGGCGTCTGGGCCAAGGAGCCGGTGGGCACCGTGGCGTTGGTCCTGATCGGCGGACTGTCGTTGATCATCGGCAGCTACTTCTCCTTCGTGGCTCGCCGGATCGAGGAGCGCCCGGAGGACAACCCGGACGCGGAGATCAGCGACGGTGCCGGTGAGCTGGGCTTCTTCAGCCCGGGTAGCTACTGGCCGGTCGGTCTCGCAGCCGGCGCGGCGTTCGCGGGCATCGCCCTGGCGTTCTTCCACGTCTGGATGATCGTGCTCGCGGTCGGCTTCCTGCTGATCATGGTGGCCGGGCTGGTGTTCGAGTACCACACCGGTCAGAGCAGCCACTGACGCAGCATCCGAAGAGGTCCCTCGGTGACAGCCGAGGGACCTTTTCGCGTCTAGGATCTCGTCCGTCGAACAACCACGCAGCAGGAGGACTTTCCCCGTGATCACCGCGATCGTGCTGATCCAGACCGCCGCCGACCGCCTCGTGGAGGCGGCTCAGGAGATCGCCGACCTCGACGGCGTGGACGAGGTCTACTCCTGCGCGGGCGACGTCGACCTGATCGCGATGCTGCGCGTCGCCAAGCACGGGCACCTGGCGGACATCGTCCCCGGCAAGATCAACAAGGTGGAGGGCGTCCTCGACACCGACACCCACATCGCCTTCCGCTCCTACTCCCGCAAGGACGAGGAAGCCGCTTTCTCCATCGGCCTCGAAGAGGAGTGATCGCTCCGCGGGTCGTCGTGGTCGGGGGGTGGGGAAGTTCTCATGAAAACCTCCCCCCAACCACAAGCGAAGCGAGCAGGTCGCTCCCCGGGGTTCGTCAGGTCAGCTCGGTGCAGAGGGTCGTCCAGCGGTCCAGGAGGGCCGCTGCCGCGCCGGAGTCGATGGCCTCGGCCACTCGGGTCAGACCGGACTCGAACTGCCCTTGCAGATCCGCTCCCGGGCCGTCGTAGGCGACGCAGGCGCCCGCGGCGTTGACCAGCACGGCGTCGCGGACCGGGCCGGTGTGACCGGCCAGGAGGTCGCGGACGGCCTTCGCGTTGACCCTGGCATCGCCGCCCTGCAGGTCTTCCGGGCGGCTGCGGCCGATGCCGAAGTCGTGCGGGTCCAGCACGTCCTCGCGAACCGTGCCGTCGTTGACCACCCAGACCGTGCTGGCCGCCGTGGTGGTGATCTCGTCCATCCCGTCGTCGCCGCGCACCACGAGCGCGTCGTTGCCGCGGGCGGCGAACACCTCCGCGACCACCGGCGCCATGCGGCGGTCCGCGCAGCCGATGAGCCCGGCTGCCGGGCGGGCCGGGTTGGTCAGCGGGCCGAGCACGTTGAACGCGGTCGGGATGCCGATCTCGCGGCGGGGAGCGCCGGCGTGCTTGAACGCGGGGTGGAAGACGGGCGCGAAGCAGAAGCCGATGCCGACTTCCTCCACGCAGCGCGCCACCGCCGCCGGGGGCAGGTCGATCGCCACGCCGAGCTCTTCGAGCACGTCGGCGGTGCCGCACTTGGACGACGCGGCGCGGTTGCCGTGCTTGACCACCGTCACCCCGGACGCGGCCAGCACGATCGAGGCCATCGTGGAGATGTTCACGCTGCCGCTGCGGTCACCGCCGGTGCCGACGATGTCCACCGCGCGCTGGGTGATGTCCAGGGTGCGCGCGTGCTCCAGCATCGCGTCGGCCATGCCGCGCACTTCGGAGGGCGTCTCGCCCTTGGCCCGCAGCGCCACCACGAAGCCGGCCACCTGGGCCGGGGTCGCCTCGCCCGACATGATCAGGTCCATGGCCCAGGCGGTGTCCTCCGCGGACAGGTCCGTTCCCGCGACCAGGCTGCCCAGCAGCCCTGCCCAACTTCCCGCCATGGTTCCCACGATCTACTCCGTCGGTTCGGCTGTCCAAAGAAACTATCGTGCCGCGCCCGGAGGTTCCTGATCAGCCCGTTATGGGATGGATCGCAGGGAGGGGGAGGACCGGTCCGTCGAGGACGGGGGCCTCGCGGGTCAGGCGGGAACCGGCTTGCCCTGGGTGCGCAGGACCTCGGCGACCGTCTCGGCGGAGGCCAGCGGGTCCAGCGGGTGCACGAGAACGGCGTCGGCCTGCGACCAGGTGGCGAGCCAGCGGTCGTCCTTGCGGCGGACCGCGACGATCACCGGCGGGCACTGGTCGATCTCGTTCTTGAGCTGCCGGGAGACGCCCATGCCACCGGTCGGCTGCGCTTCGCCGTCCAGGATGAGCAGGTCCACCTTGCCCGCGTCGACATCGCTGATCACGTCGGCGACGGTGCTCGCCTCGATGTAGTGCAGCCGGTCCAGATCGGGCGCCGGGCGGCGTCCGACGGCGTTGATGATCGCCTCCCGGACCTCGGCGCGGTGGCTGAACACGAGAACGTTCGTTGTTGCGGTGCTCATCACTGGCTCCTCGGCGAGCTTGCTCCGGCACCCGCACCCGAATCTGCGCAGCACGGGGTGTTCAGGTCCGAATGCTAGCCGCCCGAGCGGGTGTGACAGTAGCCACCCGGCCGGATTCGATCATCCGTTTCCGGGCTGCAGCGCGTCCCAGCCGAAGGTCTCGCCGCCGTGCCGTTGCGCCAATCCGGCCATCCGGGAGGTCTCCTGTGAGCAATGCAACGCATCCAATCGCTGCACACGGAGCGCGACCAACGGGGTCAAACCGGACACGCTGAGGTCATCTGCCCGGCCTCCGGGGCGCAGCACCCACTCGTCGGAGGCCAGCAAGGCCCTCGCGGTGTCGATTGAGTCACTCGGAAGTGCCAGGTGGTGGCGCAGGACGGCGGGGCTCTCGGGGGCCCACCCGGTGGCTCGCGCCAGAGCCGTCGACGCGGCTTCGGCGTCGTCGTAGGACTCCACGACCACCTGCAGTTCGGGGTCATCGATGCTGATCACGGGCTCGCGGGCACCTCGGCGGCCGAGTCCCAGGGCAGCCAAGAAGGACCGAAGAGTTTTCACGTTGAGTTACCTCCAGGTCGCAATCCGATCACCCCTGGAGCGCGGGGGAGGACCCGAGGGCGCGAGGGGAAAAGCCGCAAGACATAATGCGTCGCGTGACAACGGCAGCGCCCTCAATCAGTCAACGCGTGCACTCGCTGAACCGACCCAACATGGTCAGCGTCGGCACCATCGTTTGGTTGGCCAGCGAGCTGATGTTCTTCGCTGGACTCTTCGCCATGTTCTTCACGGTGAAGGCGCAGAACGAGGGCGCGTGGCCACCACCGCCCACTCACCTGAACCTCCCGTACGCCCTCCCGTTCACGGTCATCCTGGTGGCGTCTTCGTTCACCTGCCAGTGGGGCGTGTTCGCGGCGGAGCGGGGTGACGTCTTCGGTCTCCGCCGGTGGTACGTGATCACGCTGATCATGGGCACGGTCTTCGTGCTCGGGCAGGCCGGTGAGTACTTCCAGTTGGTCACCGAGCACGCGACCACGATCGCGTCGTCGGCCTACGGAACGGTCTTCTACATGACGACCGGCTTCCACGGGCTGCACGTCATCGGCGGGTTGGTCGCGTTCGTCTTCCTGATCATCCGGACGAAGCTCAGCAAGTTCACGCCGGCTCAAGCCATCGCAGCGATCGTCGTGTCGTACTACTGGCACTTCGTGGACATCGTGTGGATCGGCCTCTTCGCCGTGATCTACCTCGTCCCGTGATCGCTCCTCCAGCGAGGAACCTCGATCGCCTGGCACGAACGAGGCCGAAACGAACACCCCGAACCGGACAGCAAGGGTTGCCGCACTCATGACCACCACTAAGAAACGGAACCGCGCGGGCTCGAAGCTCAAGCGGCGGATCTCCGGTGTACTGGCGCTGGGCATTGCGTTGGTGGGTGCCGGTGGGCTGTACACCGTCCTGACTCCCGAGCCGCAGACCGCGCACGCCGCCGCGGACCCGGCGCTGGTGAGGCAGGGCGAGCAGCTCTACAACAACGCCTGCATCAGCTGCCACGGATCCAACCTGCAGGGCGTGCAGGACCGTGGACCCAGCCTGACGGGCGTCGGCGAAGCCGCAGTGCACTTCCAGGTCGCCACCGGCCGCATGCCGATGGTCCGCCAGGAGGCGCAGGCGACGCGCAAGCCGCCGAAGTTCAGCCCGGAGGAGATCGACGCGCTGGGCGCGTACGTGCAGACCTACGGCGGTGGGCCGGAGGCGCAGAAGCAGGCCGGCGAGGCGCTGCAGGGCGGCGACCCGTCGCGCGGCGGCGAGCTCTACCGCTTGAACTGCGCGTCCTGCCACAACTTCACCGGGCGCGGCATCGCGATGTCTTCCGGCAAGTTCGCGCCGAACCTGGACCAGGCGACTGAGCAGGACATCTACCACGCGATGCTCACCGGCCCGCAGAACATGCCCAAGTTCTCGGACCGGCAGCTCACGCCGGAAGAGAAGAAGGACATCATCGCCTACGTCAAGTCCGTGACCAACGGCAACAACAACCCGGGTGGCAACTCCCTGGGTGGCTACGGGCCGGGACCGGAAACGGTCGTCGCCTGGGTCGTGGGTCTCGGTGCGCTGATCGGCCTCACCCTGTGGATCGGAGCCAGGGCATGAGCGAGCAAGAGAACAAGGACTACACCGAGGCCGAACTGGCCGAGATGAGCCGCGACGAGAAGATGCGGCTCGGCCTCGCCCTCGACGACGTCGAGCTCGTCGAGTACCGGGACAACTTCCCGGTCGAGGGCACCCGCGCCGAGCGCCGGGCCGAGCGGTCGGTGGCCGCCTGGTTCGCGCTGGCCGGTCTGTCCGGTCTGGCCTTCATCGCGGTGTTCATCTTCTGGCCGTGGAGCTACCAGCCCTCGACCGACCCGCAGGCGCACTTCATCTACTCGCTGTACAACCCGCTGATCGGTTTCTTCCTCGGCCTGTCCATCCTGGCCGTGGGCATCGGCGTCGTGCAGTACCAGAAGAAGTTCATCCCGCACGAGGTCGCGGTGCAGCAGCGCCACGACGGCCACGGTTCCAGCGAGGTCGACCGGCAGACGACCGCCGCGATCCTGGCCGACGCCGGGAACCGCAGCGGGATCGCCCGCCGCAAGATGATCACGCGTACCGCCGGCTTCGGCCTGGGTGCCTTCGGCCTGAGCGCCGGCGTGTTCGCCCTCGGCGGCATGGTCCGCAACCCCTGGGCCGAAGAGGGCCAGGCGTCGCTGCTGCACACCGGTTGGATGCCGGAGCACCCCGGCGAGAAGATCTACCTGCGACGGGACACTGGCAACCCGCACGACGTCTCGCTGCTGCGTCCCGAGGACATCGAGGCCGGTGGCTTCGAGACCGTCTTCCCATTCCGCGAAGCCTGGCGGCACGACGAGGAAGAGCTGATCACCTCGATGCGCAAGGGCGACGCGCCGGTCATGCTGATCCGGCTGCGCCCCGGCAGCAAGCCGCTCAAGCGCAAGGGCCAGGAAGACTTCAACTACGGCGACTACTACGCCTACTCGAAGATCTGCACCCACCTCGGTTGCCCGACGTCGCTTTTCGAGCAGCAGACCGGCCGTCTGCTCTGCCCGTGCCACCAGTCGCAGTTCGACGTGGTCAACACCTACGCGAAGCCGGTGTTCGGCCCTGCCACCCGCGCGCTGCCCCAGCTGCCGATCACGGTGGATGCGGACGGCTACTTCGTGGCGAAAGGCGACTTCATCGAGCCCGTCGGTCCGGCGTACTGGGAGCGTAAGTCATGAGTTCGATCACCACGCCCACGAAGGGAGAGAGCAAGCTGTACGGCAAAGTCGCGCACGCGGCCGACGAGCTGGACACGCGCTACAGGTTCGCTCCCGGCATGCGGCGGCAGCTGAACAAGGTCTTCCCGACGCACTGGTCGTTCTTGCTCGGCGAGATCGCGCTCTACACGTTCATCCTGCTGCTGGTCACGGGCACCTACCTGGCCTTCTTCTTCGACCCCTCCATGCAGGAGGTCGAGTACCAGGGCGTCTTCACCAACCTGCGCGGTGTGGAGATGTCCCGGGCCTTCGAGAGCACGCTGGACATCTCCTTCGAGGTCCGCGGCGGTCTGTTCGCCCGTCAGCTGCACCACTGGGCGGCGCTGCTGTTCATGGCGTCGATGGTGGCGCACATGCTCCGCATCTTCTTCACCGGCGCGTTCCGGCGCCCGCGTGAGACGAACTGGATGATCGGCGTCACGCTGTTCATCCTGGGCATGTTCGAGGGCTTCACCGGCTACTCGCTGCCGGACGACCTGCTCTCCGGCACCGGTGTCCGGATCGCCTCCGGCATCGCGATGTCGGTCCCGGTGCTGGGCACCTGGGTGCACTGGATCCTGTTCGGCGCGGAGTTCCCCGGCACCGACCTGATCCCCCGCTTCTACCTGTTCCACGTGTTCCTGCTGCCGGGTCTGATCCTGGGTCTGGTCGCGGCGCACCTCGCGCTGGTCTGGTACCAGAAGCACACCCAGTTCCCGGGCGTGAAGCGCACCGAGAGCAACGTGGTCGGCGTCCGGATCATGCCGGTGTTCGCGGTCAAGGCCGGTGCCTTCTTCGCGATCGTCGCGGGTGTCTGCGCGATCATGGCCGGTGTCTTCCAGATCAACGGCATCTGGAACCTGGGCCCGTACGTCGCCTCGCAGATCTCGGCGGCGTCGCAGCCCGACTGGTACATGATCTGGACGGACGGTTCGTCGCGCCTGTGGCCGGCCTGGGAGGTCTACCTGGGGCCGTTCACGATCCCGGCGGTGTTCTTCCCGACCGTGCTGTTCATGGGCATGATCTTCACGACCGCGATCATGTACCCCGCCATCGAGCGCAAGCTCAGCGGCGACGACGCGCACCACAACCTGCTGCAGCGTCCGCGCGACAACCCGGTACGCACCTCGCTGGGTGTCATGGCGCTGACGTTCTTCATGGTGCTGATGATCTCCGGTACGAACGACATCATCGCGTTCGAGTTCAACATCTCGCTGAACGCGATGACGTGGGGTGGACGCGTCGGCCTGCTCGTGCTGCCGCCGATCGCCTACTGGATCACCTACCGGATGTGCCTGGGTCTCCAGCACAGCGACCGGGAGGTGCTCGACCACGGCGTCGAGACCGGCATCATCAAGCGGCTCCCGCACGGTGAGTTCATCGAGGTCCACCAGCCGCTCGGCCCGGTGGACGACCACGGTCACCCGGAGGCGTTGCCCTACCAGGGCGCACCGGTGCCGAAGAAGATGAACGACCTGGGCGCGGCAGGGCGTCCGGTCGAGGGCAGCTTGCTGCGCCCCGACCCGGCCGACGAGACCGCCGCGCTGGAGCGGGCACGTCACCGCGACGCGGAGGAAAGCCCGGAGCTCACTGCGGGCAAGCCGTCGCAGAACGACGAGTAAGCGCTGAAGCCGAAACGGCCCGGTACCCCGAGCGGGTGCCGGGCCGTTTCGCTTCTCCAGCGGGCCGTCGAGGCGGTCGGTAGCGTGCCGGGCATGGCTACGCTGCAAGATCCGAAGGTCCGGGAGTTCCTCTCGCAAGGCACCCGCACCGGTCTGGTGGGGTTCACGGCAGCAGACGGACGTCCGCTGGTGGCGCCGGTGTGGTTCATCGTGGACGGCGACGTCCTGGTGTTCAACACCGGCAAGGGCTCCGCCAAGGGCAAGTCCCTGCTGCGCGATCCGAGGCTGACGCTGTGCGTCGACCTGCCGCAGCCCCCGTTCGCGTTCGTGCAGGTCCAGGGCACGGCGGAGATCTCGGAGGACAGGCAGGACCTCGTCGACACCGCCACCGCGATCGCGGCGCGCTACATCGGCCCGGACGAGGCCGAGCAGTACGGCATGCGCAACGGCGTCCCGGGCGAGCTCGTCGTCCGCCTGCGCCCGACCAAGATCAACGCTGCCTTCGACATGATCGCCTGATCGAGGCCTGGCGCGGTGTGGGGTGGGGAAGTTTTCATGAAAACTTCCCCACCCCACACCTGACCGGGTCAGTCGATGGCGGCGTAAGGGGTCCTGCCCGCGGTGGCCTTCTCCAGCCAGTTCCGCCAGGAACCCGCCGCGTTCGCGGGTTCCGTCCACGGGTCGGTGGTGCGCACCAGGCGGGTGCCGCCGGTGGTGAGCCAGCGGTAGATGACGCGGGTTTCGTCGGCGGTCGCTCCGTGCAGCGGCCCCGGGCCGTCCAGGACGGTTTCCGCCGACGCCTGCAGCACGTCCACGACCGGCATCGGGGGAACGCCGCGACGAGCCACCCCGGCGGAAGCCAGCCTGCCGTGCCGGACGACCGACAGGTGCCAGCCGCCGCGCCCGTCCGGGCGGGCGGCGACCAACTCCGGCACGGAGGCCAGCGCGGACAGCCGCTGACCCCGGTCCAGGGAGCGGACGAGTGAGGCGAGCCGGTCACGGTGGTCGGCGGCGTCCTCGTAGCGCTCGCCGTCGGAAAGCCGTTGCAGCTCCTCGCGAAGCCGCTCCAGCAGGTCGCCGCTGCGGCCGCGGATGACGTCCCTGATGGTGATGACCTCGGGCGCGTACTCCTCGGCGCTCTGCAGCCCGGCGCAGGGAGCCCCGCAGCGGCCCAGCTCGTGCAGCGCGCAGGGCCGTCCGGGCTTGCGCGGCGAGAGGCGATCGGTGCAGCGGCGGATCGTGGTCGCCGACTGCAGCGCGTCCACGGCGGTGGTCGCCGCGTGGCGGGAACCGAAGGGCCCCAACGCGTCGGCCCTCGGAGCGCGCACGACCGACAGCCTCGGGAACACCTCGTCGGTGAGCACCACCCACCAGGCGCGCTGCGGGAACTTCGACCGGCGGTTGTACCGCGGTTGGTGCGCGGACAGCAGCCGAAGCTCCCGCACCTCGGCTTCCAGCGGGTGGGAGCACTCCACGTGATCGACCCGCTCGGAGATGCCCACCATCTCCTTGACCCTGGCCCGCTTCTCCCCGGCGGTGAAGTACTGCCGCACGCGCCTGCGCAGGTCGGATGCGGTACCGACGTAGAGGACCTCGTCCTTGGGGCCGCGGAAGAGGTAGACGCCGGGGGAGTTGGGCAGCGAGTCGGCGAGGCCGCGCTTGCGCTTCTGCTGCGGGGTCACGTCGGGGAGGTGCCCGAGCAGGTCTTCCAGCGTGCGCACGCCGAGCGGGCCGAGCCGTTCGAGCAGGACGTGCAGCACGTCGACGGTGGCGCGGGCGTCGTCCAGCGCGCGGTGCACCGGTTCGGTCCGGGCGCCGAGGACGCGCGCCAGCGTGCCGAGCTTGTGGTTGGGCGTCTCGTCGCGGGTCAGGACCCGGCGGGCCAGCTTCACGGTGTCGACCACCTGCGGCTTCGGCCACGCCAGGTCGAGGCGCTCGCAACCGGCCCGCAGGAACCCGATGTCGAACGGCGCGTTGTGCGCGACCAGCACCGCTCCCCGGCAGAACTCCAGGAAGGCCGGGAGAACGCTGTCCCAGCGAGGTGCGTCGTGCACCATCGCCTCGGTGATGCCGGTGATCGACACGACCGAGGGCGGGATGCCGCGTTCCGGGTTCACCAGGGTGGCGAACTCGCCGAGCACCTCGCCGCCGCGGATCTTCACCGCCCCGATCTCGGTGACGGCGTCGTTCTGCCGGTCTCCGCCCGTGGTCTCGAGGTCGACCACCACGAACGTCGCCTCGTGCAGCGGGAGTTCGTCGGTGACGGCGATCTCGTCGAACGTCAGTTGGCGGTGCGCGGACATCATCGGCACGTTACGTCCCCCTACCGACATCGCAGCGCGTGCGTGTGCGCGAGACGGCGGCGATTAGCCTGTGGGGATGGCGACACCGAAATCGGGGCCGGACGGTCCCACCCCGGAGGAGTCTGCTGTGGACGGTTCCCAGCAGACTCCCGGTGCCGCGTTCGGAGATCCCGAGGAGCTGCCGCCTCCGCTGCGCGCCAGGCTCGCCGACCTGGCGGCGGGCGCCCTCGACGAGATGCGCTCGACCGATGTCCCCGCCGCGCTGCGCCCGGTGGTGCGCTTCGCCCCCGCCAAGCGGGCCAAGCTGGGACAACCGGCGCTGCTCGCCGCGCTCCGTGACTCCTCGGTGTTCCGCACCTCGGTGCTGGACTGGTGCCGCAACCACCGCCCGGAAGCGCTCGAACTGCAGAACCCGGATCCGGTGGCCGCCGGCGCGGCGGCGGTGCTGCAGGGCACCGCGTCCGCACCGCACTACGTGGAGCTGATCGCGTTCCGCAGCGAGCAGGGTCAGCTGCGCGCCGAGCGCGATTCGGCGCTCGCCAAGGTCGAGCGGTTGGCCGCCGAGGCGGAACGCCTCAAGGCCGAGCTGGCGCGAGCGAGGGAGTCCGCGGATCAGGCCGCGGGCAACGAGGAGGCCGACCGGCTGCGGAAGCGCCTGCGGGAGCAGGGAATGCGCCTGCGGGAGGCCAAGGACGCCGCCGAGGCCGCGCGCAGCGAGCTCGCGCTGGCCGGCGAGCATCGGGACGCGGCCGTCGCCGAGATCGCCGCTGAACGGGACCGCGAGCGCGACCGCGCGCAGGAGGAGCGGCAGCGCGCCGACCGCGCGGCTGCCGAGGTGCAGGTGGCCAGGGAGAGCGCCCGGGAGGCGCGGCAGGGCGACGAGGTCCGGCTGGCGCTGCTGCTGGAGACCTTGGAGGGCGCGGTCGGCGGCCTGCGCCGCGAGCTCGGCGCCGCCGGTTCCGGCCCGAGGCCGGCCGACGTCGTGCGGCGAGTCCGGGAGCAGACCGCGACGTCCGGCGAGGTCGGCGACATCGTCGCGCTGGACCGGCTGCTCGGGTTGCCCGCGGTGCACCTGATCGTCGACGGCTACAACGTCACCAAGACCGGGTATCCGGAACTGCCGCTGGCCGATCAGCGCGACCGGCTCGCCCACCAGCTCGCCGCGCTGGCCGCGCGCACGGGGGCGGAGGTCACGCTCGTCTTCGACGGCGCGGACGTGCTGGCGGTGCCCTCCGCCGGACCTCGTGGTGTGCGGGTGCTCTTCAGCGAACCCGGGGTGCAGGCCGACGACGTGATCCGCGATCTCGTGGCCGCCGAGCCCGGAGGACGTCAGGTGGTGGTGGCCACCTCGGATCGCGCGGTGGTGACCTCGGTGCAGCGGCGCGGCGCGTACGCGGTGTCCTCGGCGATGTTGTTGGCCCGGCTGAACAGGGTCTGACCGTTCGCCGCTCGCCTGGTGCCGCCCGTCGACTCGGGGGAGGTGCCCGAAGTCATAGTGGATCACTCCGGTACGCTCCGTATCCCGAAGGTGGGCGTGTTGTGGTGACAAGTCCAGGTGAAAGCGGAGCAAGATCCGTTACTGTGAGCGAGTGATTATCCTCCGTTAGAGGGATCTGGTCGCGCTCAGTAGAAATTGGGACCCGCTTCTAGACGTGTCGCCTCACCTTTCGTAACCTACCTGAGTCCTCGCGGCGATCAGTTGCTCATACCGGGCGACACGCGAGGCGCCGCTGATTCGGTTTTGTCGGGGAACCGGGCCGCGCTCCAGCGGGTTTTCCGCATGCGGTCAGGCGGTCGGATGCAGAAGGAGCTGTGCGCGACGTGGCGTCGCACGGAATCAAGCGCTCATTGCGAGGCGCCCTGGCCGCAACCGCGGTCGCTGCAGTCGTCGGCATGACCTCCGGCGGTGCCGCCCTCGCAGACCCGCCTCTCCCGAACAACGCCTCGGACGCGGCCAAGCAGGTCCGCGAGCTCCAGCACCAGGCTGAGCAGCTCACCGAGGACATGAAGAAGGCCGAGGACGACCACGAGGCCAAGAAGGCCGAACTGGGACGTGCCGAGGCCCAGGCCGCACAATCCGAGCAGGTCGCCAACCAGGCGCGCGGCGAGGAAGAGAAGTTCCGCGGCCAGGTCGACAAGCTCACCCACGCCTCGTACCAGGGCGCGCGGATGAGCAAGCTCTCCGCACTGCTGGTGAGCGAAACCCCCGATGACTTCCTGAACCGCGCGTCCGCGCTGGACGCGCTGGCCAAGGACAACAACGACGCCGTCAAGGCGCTGTCCCGGGCGACGCACCAGGCCCAGCAGGCCGAGGTGACCGCGAAGCAATCGCGCGACCAGGCCGCCCGGGCCGAGCAGGACGCCGCGCGGCTGGCCGAGGACATGAAGAACAAGTCCAAGGCCATGAAGGACCAGATCGAGAAGGTCGAGGAGAAGTACGCCGAGCTCAGCGGTGAGGACCAGGACTCGCTGATCTCCGACGGCGAGACCGGGGTCGGCTCGATCGCCGGTGCCGGTGCGGCGATCCAGGCCGTCAACTCCGCGCTCGGCAAGCAGGGCTCGCCCTACGTCTGGGGAGCCAAGGGGCCCAGCAGCTTCGACTGCTCCGGCCTCATGTACTGGGCGTACAAGCAGGCGGGCGTGAGCATCGGCGGTTCGACCAAGAGCCAGGTCACCGAGGGCAAGTCGGTGTCGGCGAGCCAGCTCAAGCCGGGCGACCTGATCTTCTACTACAGCCCGGTCAGCCACGTGTCGATGTACATCGGCAACGGCAAGGCCGTGCACGCCCCCACTTCGGGCGACGTGGTGAAGGTGACCGACTACAAGAAGATCGGTGACGTGACGGCGATGCGCCGCGTCGCGGGCTGATCCGCTCCAGTCGTGGTTCGGGGCCGGTGCCTTCGGGTGCCGGCCCCGAAATCTCTTCGCGTCCTGTTGGCGTCGACCGGTGCGGTGGACGCCTTTACGATGCGAGCCGTGTCTTCGACCGGGAAAGCGCGCGGCTGGGTCGTGCTCGCCGCGTCGGCCGCGGTGCTGGGCGGTCTCGCCTTCGTGGGGCTGCCGTCACCCGCTCCGGTCGAACCGCCGCCGACTCCTGCCACCGCTGAGCGAGCGGGACTGGCCGCCCGGTTGCCGGCCCCTGAGGTGGCCGTGCGCGAGCTGTTGATGCGTCGCGAGGAGTCGGTCCGGCAGGGCGACGAAGCGGCCTTCTCGGCCACTGTGGACCCGGAAGCACCGGCCGGGTTCCGGCAGCGGCAGCTGCAGCAGTTCCGCAACCTGCAGGCGGTGCCGCTCTCCCACTTCGGCTACCGGCTCGACGGTGTTCCGCTGGGGCACGCCCCGGTCGCCGGAGCGGACGAGGTGATGGCCTCCCGGGTGGCGCTGAGGTACTCGCTGTCCGGGGCGGATTCGGTCCCGACCGAGCGCCCGCTGGGCTACCTGTTCGTCCGGCGGGGCGCGTCCTGGTACCTCTCCGAGGACACCGGTGTGACGCCCGACGCGTGGCGCGGGCCGTGGGACTTCGGCCGGGTCGAGGTGCGGCGGACCGGTCGAGGGCTGGTCGTCGGTCACGACGCCGCCGCGGTCGACCGGGTCGCGGCGCAGCTGGACGCCGCCGTCGCGGACGTCACCGAGGTCTGGGGGAGCGGCTGGGCGCAGCGCGCGGGCGTGCTCGTGCCCAGCTCGCCGGAGGAGCTGCGGGCGCTGGTGGGGCCGGAGTTCGCGGTCGACGGCATCGCCGGTGTCGCGGTCGCCGATCTGGTGGACACCCGGACGAGACGGGTGGAGGGAGCGCGGGTGGTGCTGAGCCCGCGCACCACCGAACAGCTCCCGGACGTGGCGCTGGACGTCGTGCTGCGCCACGAGATCACCCACGTCGCGGCGCGAGCGGTCACCGCCGACGGCGCTCCGATGTGGATGCTGGAGGGCTACCCGGATTACATCGGCTACCGCAATAGCCGGCTCGCCCCTCGTGACATCGCTCCGGACCTGGCCCGCGCGTTCCGGGAGTCGGGCCCGCCGCTGCGGCTGCCGACCAACAGCGAGTTCCACCAGGCAGGACGTCGGCTGGACCTGGCCTACCAGCAGTCCTGGTCGGTGGTGCACTTCCTCGCGCAGCGCATCGGCGAGGACGGCCTCACCGACCTCTACCGGCGCATCGCGACGGCCACCGACCCCGACGCGGCCGAGACCGCGCTCTTCGAGGTGACGGGCATGACCTCGCCGCAGCTGCTGGCCGCCTGGGGAGCCGACCTGCAGCACTCCCTCGGCTGAGGCCCCCGGGAGCACGAACGGCGGTGCCGAGCCGGGGATCCGCCTCGTCGCACCGCCGCGTGTCACCCGGTTCCGCGTGGGAGGTGGCCCGGGTCGTAACCGGTACCGCCCGGGCGATGCGCGTCGCCCGGGCGGTACCGGTGGATCAGGAGTAGATCGACTCGATGTCGGCCGCGTGGTTCTCCGCGACCTTGTTGCGCTTGAGCTTCATGCTCGGGGTGAGCTCTCCGGTGGCCTCGGTGAAGTCCTCGGTGAGGATGCGGAACTGCTTGATCGCCTCCGCCCGGGACACCTGCTTGTTGGCCTCGTCGACGGCGCCCTGGACGTCGGCGCGCAGGTCCGGGTCCTTGATCAGCTCGTCCATCGGCGTGTCGGCCGGGCGGTTGTGGTTGGCCAGCCAGGACGGCACGAACTCGGGGTCGAGCGTGACCAGCACGCCGATGAACGGCTTCTGGTCGCCGACCACCATGCACTGGCTGATCAGCGGGTGGGAGCGCAGCGCGTCCTCCAGCGCGGCGGGGGCGACGTTCTTCCCGCCGGCGGTGACGATGATCTCCTTCTTGCGACCGGTGATCCGCAGGTAGCCGTCGTCGTCCAGGGAGCCCAGGTCGCCGGTGTGGAACCAGCCGTCCTCGATGGACTCCTCGGTGGCGGTCCGGTTGTTCCAGTACTCCTTGAACACCACGTCGCCCTTGATCAGCACCTCGCCGTCCTCGGCGATGCGGATCGAGGTGCCGGCCAGCGGGCGGCCGACGGTGCCGACCTTGAAGCCGTCCTCGACGTTCACCGCCGCCGCAGCGGTCGTCTCGGTCAGGCCGTAGCCCTCCAGCACCGGGACGCCGACACCGCGGAAGAAGTGCGCGAGCCGCTCGCCCAGCGGCGCGCCACCGGAGACCGCCGCGATGCAGCGACCGCCCAGCGCAGCGCGCAGCTTGCCGTAGACGAGCTTGTTGAACACCGCGTGCTTGGCCTTGAGGCCCAGCCCGGGACCGCCGGCGTCGAGGGCCTTGGAGTACTGGACCGCGGTCTCCTCGGCGGCGTCGAAGATCTTGCCCTTGCCGTCGCCGTGGGCCTTCTGCTTCGCGGTGTTGTAGACCTTCTCGAACACCCGCGGCACGGCCAGCACGAACGTCGGCCGGAACGAGCCGAGGTCGTTGATCAGGTCCTTGATGTCCGCGGTGTGGCCGAGGGTGACCTTGCCGTAGACGCACATGATGGTGATCGCGCGGGCGAGCACGTGGGCCATCGGCAGGAACATCAGCAGCGAGTTGCCCGACTTGGTCAGCTGCGGGAACGCGTCGATCTCGGCCCGCACCTCGGCGAGCACGTTGCGGTGGGTCAGCACGCAGCCCTTGGGCCGGCCGGTGGTGCCCGAGGTGTAGATGAGCGTCGCCACGTCCTCGGCGGTGACCGCCTTGCGCCGCTCGTGCACCTGCTGGTCGGGTACCTCCGCGCCGAGCGCGGTCAGCTCGTCGACCGCTCCGGCGGCGCCGCTCCCGGACGGGCCGTCGATCTGCCACACGTGGCGGACCTCGGAGAGCCTGTCGATGACCGTGTCGATCTCCGCGCGGTGCTCCTCGGTCTCCACGAACGCCGCCTTGGCCCCGGAGTCGGTGAGGATCCACTCGGCCTGGTCCGCCGAGGAGGTCTCGTAGATCGGGACTGTGATGCAACCGACAGTCCAGATCGCGAAGTCCAGCAGCGACCACTCGTACCGGGTGCGGGACATCAGCCCCACTCGGTCGCCGGGTTCCAGGCCTGCGGCGATCAGACCCTTGGCGACGGCCAGGACCTGCGCGGCGAAGTCGGCGGCGGTGACGTCGACCCAGGTGCCGTCCACCCGGCGCCGGAAGCTCACCGTGCTCCCGAAACGCTCCGCGTTGGCCCACACCATGTCGGTGAGGTTCTCGTCCTCAGCCACTTTGGTAGTGGCGGGCGCGCTGAACTCTCGCACGTCGAAACCTCCGAAGAAAAGCCTGTCTTGTGGGCACAACCTAACGCTCATGGTTACTGGGCGGTAGCCCCTGTTATCTGAGGCCACACCAGCGGACACAGCCTAGACCTCACCCAAGCGGACGAACGCCCACCGGGCGGCGGCGCGGCGCGCTCGCCGACGGTAGGCAGGAACAAGTGCACAACGGGCGGTGCGATCCGGCACCTCGGCCGATTAGGTTCGGGGGAACTCGTCTTCGTCGGGAATGAGGTTGGAAGTTGCGCGTTCACGTGGTGTCCGACGTCCACGGCAACGTGGAAGCGCTCAAGCGGGCCGGTGATGGCGCGGATGCCCTGGTCGTGCTCGGTGACCTGATCGACTTCGTCGACTACCACGATCACGGCAACGGCATCCTCGGCCGCGTCTTCGGGCCGGAGAAGGTCGCGCGGTTCGCGGAGCTGCGGCGCAGCCGCCGGGGACCGGAGTTCGGCGCCTACATCCGTTCGCTGTGGGCGAGCCTCACCGACCCGGCCCAGACCGTGGCCGACGCCGTGCGCGAGCAGTACGCGGAGCTGTTCGGCGCGATGACCGCGCCCACCTACGCGACGCCGGGCAACGTCGACGCGCCCTACCTGTGGCCCGAGTTCGAGCGCGAGGGCATCCGGGCGCTCGACGGGGAGACCGCCGAGATCGGCGGGCTGACGTTCGGCTTCGTCGGCGGGGTCCGGCTGCCCGAGGGAGCGACGCTGCGCACCCATTCGGCGTGGGTGCCCTACCTGCGCGTCGCCGAGGAGTACGACGCGGCGGTCGGCTCGCTGCCGCCGGTGGACGTGCTGTGCACCCACCAGCCGCCCGCCGTGCCGGAGCTGACCTACGACGTGGTCGCGCGCAGCCAGGAAGCCGGCGCGGTCAGCGTCCTGGAGCGCATCAACGCTGATCAGCCGCGGTGGTCGCTGTTCGGGCACGTGCACCAGCCGCTGTCGCAGCGGATGCGCGTCGGCCGCACCGAATGCGTCAACGTCGGGCACTTCAAGCGGACCGAGAAGCCCTACGTGCTGCGGTGGTGACCACCGCCCGAGGAGGTGAGTTTCGCGGACTTCGCAGAAACCTCGCTCCTCGTTGACGCCGCGCCGGGGGCTACCCGGTAACCTGCGCGCATGGTCGATCAGTCCACCCAGTCCATCGAGATCGAAGCTCCCGCTGCGCGGATCATGGCGGTCATCGCGGATTTCCCGGCGTACCCGGAGTGGGCGGAAGCGGTCAAGGAGACCGAGGTGCTCTCCCAGGACTCCGCGGGCAGCACCGAGCGGGTCCGGTTCGTGCTGGACGCGGGCGTGGTCAAGGACACCTACACCAACGTCTACAGCTGGGCCGCCGACGGGCTCTCGGTGAGCTGGGAGCTCACCGAGGGGCAGGTGCAGAAGGCGCAGAAGGGCAGCTACGCGCTCAAGCCGATCGGTGACGACCGCACCGAGGTGACCTACAGCCTCGCGGTCGACCTGGCGATCCCGATGATCGGCATGTTCCGGCGCAAGGCCGAGAAGATGATCATGGATACGGCGCTCAAGGAGCTCAAGCGCCGCGTGGAAGCCGAATAGACGACTCGTTGCGCATCCTGCTGTTCACCGGGAAGGGCGGGGTCGGGAAGACGACCCTGGCCGCGGCCACCGCTGCGCGCGTCGCGGGCGACGGTGGCAAGGTGCTCGCGGTGTCGACCGATCCCGCCCACTCGCTGGCGGACGCGCTCGCCGCGCGCCTGGACGCGCACCCCCGCGAAGTCCGCGTCGGTGACACCGGAGCCGTGCTGCACGCCGCCGAGGTGCAGACCCGCGACCTGGTCGACGGGACCTGGCGCGAACTGCGCGAGCACCTGGGAACTCTGTTGCGGGGCGCGGGAATCGGCGAGGTCGACGCCGAGGAGCTCACCGTGCTGCCCGGGGTGGAGGACCTGCTCGCCCTGACCGAGGTGCACCGGCTGGCCACCAGCGGCCTGTGGGACACCGTGATCGTCGACTGCGGCCCGACCGCCGAAACGCTGCGCCTGCTGGCGCTCCCGGAATCGCTCGCCGGGTACCTGGAGCGGCTGTTCCCCGCGCACCGCAGGGCGGTGCGCGGTCTGCTGGCCGGGATCGCGGGCAGTGACCAGGTCGAGCGCTGGGACTCCGTCGCCGACGGTCTCGGCAGGCTCGCCGAGCAGCTCGCCGAGCTCAAGGACATGCTGTCCGACCCGGGAACGAGCGTCCGGTTGGTGCTCACCCCGGAATCCGTCGTCGCCGCCGAGACCCGCAGGACGCTGACCGCGCTCGCGCTGCAGCGGATCCGGGTCGACGGGCTGGTCGCCAACCGCGTGGCGCCGCACCCGGGTTCGGCCAGGGGCGACGCCGCCGGCTGGCTGCGGACCCGTCGCAAGGAGCAGGAGGCGGTGCTCGACGCGATTCGCGCGGCCACCGAGCTGCCGCTGCGCACCGTCGAGCACCGGGCGGGTGAGCCGGTGGGCACCGAGCAGCTGCTGGAACTGAGCGCCGAGCTCTACGGCGACGGCGACCCGCTGGCCGCGGAGGCCTCAGTCCCCGAGATGCGGGTCGGTGGCGGCGGGAAGTCGCTGGACTCCGAGTACACGCTGCGGATCGGGCTGCCGCTGCACCCCGAGGCCGAGCTGGACCTGGCCCGGATCGGTCCCGAGCTGGCGATTACCGTCGACGGGCGGCGACGACTGGTCGCCCTGCCCGCTGTGCTGCAGCGGTGCGTGGTGACCTCGGCCGCGGCCGGCGACGACGGGCTGACCGTCCGGTTCCGTCCCGACCCCGATCTCTGGATGCGGTGAGGCGAGATGCGCGAGCACGATCGATTGCTCGAAGAGCTGCGGCTGCTGCTGGACGCCCTGGCCGGCAAGGCCGAGGAGTACCTGCGCGGTTGCGAGCGGGAACCGCAGCAGGGCGAGTCCGGTGCGGGCTGCGGGTGGTGTCCGCTGTGCGCGGCGATGGCCCTGGCGCGCGGGCAGCGTCCCGAGCTCAACGACCAGCTGCTGAGCATCGTCGCGCTGCTGCGGCAGGCGCTGGTCGACCACGACGTGCCCGAGCGGGGCGAGCCGGCGGAACCGCCGCAGCCGGAAGAACCGAAGGTGCAGCGCATCAAGGTCCAGCGGGTCGCCGGACCCGTGCTGGCGGAGAGCGACGCGGTGTGCTGACGATCGGCGTGGACGTGGGCGGCACCAGCGTGCGTGCCGCCGTGGCCGACGAGCACGGCCAGGTCCTGCAGACGCACCGGGTTCCGACCCCGAGAACGGGCGCTGAGCTGAACACGGCCATCGCCGACACCGTGCGGGTGCTCACCGACTGCTACTCGATCGACGGCGTCGGCCTCGCGGTCGCCGGGTTCGTCAGCGAGGACCGGCGGATGGTGCGCTTCGCGCCGCACCTGCCGTGGCGGCACGTCGCCGTCGCCGACGAGCTCTCGCACCGGTTGGGTCTGCCGGTGGTGCTCGAACACGACGCGAACGCCGCAGCGGTGGCCGAGCAGCGCTTCGGCGCCGCGGTCGGAGCCCGCGTCGCGGCCCTGGTGGCCATCGGCACCGGCATCGGCGGTGCGCTGGTGATCGACGGGGAGGTCTTCCGCGGTGCGTTCGGCGTAGCCCCGGAGCTCGGGCATCTGCGGTTGATGCCGGACGGCCGCGAGTGCCCGTGCGGGAAGCGCGGCTGCTGGGAGCGCTACTGCAGCGGAACGGCGCTGGCCGCCACCGCCGCCGAGCTCGCGGGGACCGCGAGCACGACGCTGCCCGCCCGTCCGTCCGGTGTGGACGTCGCCCGTGCGGCCGACGCCGGCGACGAGGTCGCGTTGCGCGCGATGGACGACCTGGGCCGGTGGCTGGGGGAGGGGCTGGCGCTGGTCGCCGACGTCTACGACCCCGAGGTCGTGGTCATCTCCGGAGGGGTGTCCGACTCCGCGCACCTGTTCATGGACACCGCCCGGCTGCGCTACGCCGAGGCGGTCACCGGCTCGGGACACCGACCGCTGGCCCGGGTTCGCGTCGCCCACCACGGGGACCCGGCCGCCATGATCGGCGCAGCGGCCATCGCCCGGCAGCACGTGCTGACCGGTCCCAGGGTCCCTTGATCAGATCTGCGCGCCGTCGTCGTCGGAATCGGCGGGCGGGGTGCGGCGGAGCCGGAACAGCAGCCAGCCGATCCCCGCGCTGATCAGCACGAGGCCCAGCGGGAGCTTCACCGTGGCGGCGATGCCCGCCAGCCCCGGGACCAGCAGCACCAGCACCCCGAGCACCACGACCCCGACCCCGAGGAACGTCGCGGGACGGGGGATCGGCAGCGGCGGGGGCTCCGGGGGGACGAAGTGCTCCTCTTCCTCCTCCGCTGGAGCCCAGTCGCGCGGCCCCTGGTCCCCGGTGCGCTCCACGGACTTCGGTTCTTCCGGGGGAGGAGTGGTGGCAGCGGCCGGACGGGCGTCCTCGTCGGAGGGCGGCTGAGCGGAATCCTCTTCGCCGGGCCACTTGCCGAACTTCGTGTCGCGCTCGAGATCGGCGACGATCTCGGCGAAGG
Organism: Saccharopolyspora tripterygii; assembly: GCF_054778355.1. NCBI lineage: Bacteria > Bacillati > Actinomycetota > Actinomycetes > Pseudonocardiales > Pseudonocardiaceae > Saccharopolyspora > Saccharopolyspora tripterygii. The sequence goes on from NZ_BAAGZP010000004.1 coordinate 41,201, forward strand.
CGGCGTCGATGTCCTCCGGGCCGTCGGAGGAGTTGTGGCGGGCGTTCATGCGGATTCCTTGACCCGCTCGTGGTGGACGCGGTGCGCGAAATCCACGCTGTCGCTGAAGATCCTCGGTGCGTCGTGGTCCAGGGTCGCCACGTGGTAGCTGTCGTGCAGCACGACCTCGGTGACGTCCTGGCTGGAGACCTCGTCGAGCACGATCGCCGAGTTCTCGGGCTCCACCACGTGATCGGTGGTCGAGTGCAGCAGCAGCAACGGCTGGCGGACGGCGCCGAGGTCCGCGCGCACCACCCCCCACAGCTGCTGGAGGCTCGCCATGCCGCGCAGCGGCAGCCGCGAGTAGGCCAGTTCGACGACGTCGGGCTTGGCGATGTCACCGGCGATGGCGGCCAGCGACGGCACGACCCGGCTGAGCACCGGTAGCAGCTTCGCCTCCTTGCGCAGCGTCATGACCGAGGGGTTGACCAGCACGATCCCCGCGATGTCGGGGTGCTGCTCGGCGAGCCGCAGCGTCAGCGTGCCGCCCATCGAGAGGCCGAACACGAACACCGACCGGCACCGGCCGCGTAGCTCGTCGAGCTCCCGCTCGACGGTGGCGTACCAGTCGCGCCAGGTCGTCCGGTTGAGGTCCTGCCACCGCGATCCGTGCCCGGGGAGGAGCGGGCAGCGCACCGTGCAGCCGGCTTCGGCCAGGTGTTCGGCCCAGGCCCGCATGCTCTGCGGCGTGCTGGTGAAGCCGTGGCACAGCAGCACACCGATGTCGTTGGAGCCCTCGTGCGCGAATGGTTCTGCACCCACTAGCACTGACCCTGTTCCTCCCACCCGTGAACCTCCCCATCCGGCTCGAACGCCACGGGGCCGGTGTGCCTGTTGCGCTTCATCGTCGCACGCGCGGCCGAGGATTGGGACTGGCTCGACTGGCCTGAGGCCATAGCAGGTGTGACGTGATCGGTTTCGCGCCGGTGCGCATTGTGCGCGATGTGCGTGCTCCGTACGCTGAACAGCACCATTTCACGCGTGAGGAGGCGGCGGCGCCGTGATGTACTGGGTGATGAAACACCTACTGCTCGGTCCCCTCATGAAGTTGTTCTGCCGGCCGCGCGTTGAAGGCGTTGAGCAGATCCCGCGTGAGGGCGGCGCGATCCTGGTCAGCAACCACATGGCAGTCGCCGACTCGTTCTTCATGCCCCTGATGATGCCGCGCAGGGTGACGTTCTTGGCCAAGCGCGAGTACTTCACCGGCACCGGTGTGCGCGGCAAGTTCAAGAAGGCCTTCTTCTCCGGCGTCGGCCAGGTGCCGATCGACCGCTCCAGCGGTGCCGCGGCCCAAGCCGCTCTGGACACCGGCGTGCGGTTGCTGTCGGAGGGCAAGCTGCTCGGGGTCTACCCGGAGGGCACCCGCTCCCCGGACGGCCGGCTCTACAAGGGCAAGACAGGCGTCGCCCGGATGGCGCTGGAGTCGGGGATGCAGGTCATCCCGATCGCGATGTACGGCACCGACAAGGTCAACCCGATCGGCTCCAAGATGTGGTGGCCGCACAAGGTCGTGGTCAAGGTCGGTGAGCCGCTGGACTTCTCCCGCTACGAGGGGATGGCCGGAGACCGCTTCGTCGAGCGCTCGATCACCGACGAGATCATGTACGCGCTGATGGAGCTCTCCGGCCAGGAGTACGTCGACGTCTACGCCTCCTCCGTCAAGGACGAGCTGGCAGCGCAGGGCAACGACCTGGGCGGCTGGAGCAGCAGTTCCGCGTCGCGCGTGCCGGAGTCGAAGGCGGGCTGACGGGCCGGGCCCAGGAGCTCGGGCGACGCCGCATACGCTTCGCGGGTGCGGTACTTCTACGACTGCGAGTTCATCGAGGACGGGCGGACCATCGATCTGGTGTCGATCGGGGTGGTCGACGAAACGGGTCGCGAGTTCTACGCGGTGTCCACCGAGTTCGACGCGGCCCGGGCGGGCGCCTGGGTGCGCGAGCACGTCCTCCCGCAGCTGCCGCCCCCCGCCGAGCAGTGCTGGAAGTCCCGCTCGCGCATCCGCGAGGACCTCTACAAGTTCTTGACCTCGCGCGGCGGGAACATCGAGATGTGGGCCTGGTACGCGGCCTACGACCACGTCGCGCTGGCCCAGCTGTGGGGCCCGATGCCCACGCTGCCCTCCCGGATCCCCAAGTTCACCCGCGATCTCCGGCAGCGCTGGGAGGACGTCGGCAAGCCCAAGCTGCCGTCGGCCCCGACCAACGCCCACGACGCCCTCGCCGATGCGAAGCACAACCTCGAACGGTGGAAGGTGATCGAAGAAGTGCAGCGCAAACGCGGTTTTCCCTTGTGACGCGCTCCAGTGGTCGCTGCGCTCGGGGGTGCCGGTGGTGGGGAAGTTTTCATGAAAACTTCCCTCACCCCCACACCTCCCACACGTGAGACACCTCAGACAGCGGCTGCCGCCGCTACCGCTCTTCGTCGTCCCGGTGATCTCGACCGGCGGGTATTCGCGCCAGGTCCTTGCTGCACCGATCCAGTCCGTGCCACGCTGATCTCCGGGGGGAGACGTGGATCACCCAACGGGTTGGACTCAAGGAGGCGGCAACAGCGATGCCGGCTGGAATGCGTGTCGGAGTGCTCACCGGTGGCGGCGATTGCCCTGGGCTGAACGCGGTGCTCCGCGCGGTGACCCGCAAGGGGATTTCGGTGTACGAGCACGAAATCCTCGGATTCCGCAGCGGATGGCAGGGCCCGATCGAGGGCCTGACGACACCGCTGACGTTGGACAAGGTGGAGGAGATCCTCAACCGCGGTGGCACGATCCTCGGGTCCTCGCGCACGAATCCGTACAAGATCGATGACGGTGTCTCCCGGCTCAAGGAGACCGTCGCCGAGCACCGCGTGGACGCGCTGATCGCGATCGGCGGCGAGGACACGCTGGGAGTCGCCGAGCAGCTCACCCACGACGGCGTTCCCGTGGTGGGTGTGCCCAAGACGATCGACAACGATCTCGACGCCACCGACTACACCTTCGGTTTCGACACCGCGGTGCACATCGCGACCGAGGCCATCGACCGGCTGCGCACCACCGCGGAATCGCACCACCGGGCGCTGGTCGTCGAGGTGATGGGCCGGCACGCGGGATGGATCGCGCTGCACTCCGGCCTGGCCGGTGGTGCCAACGTGATCCTGGTGCCGGAGCAGGAGTTCAGCGTCGAGAAGGTCGTCGAGTGGGTCGAGCAGCGCTTCGAGCGCCAGTACGCGCCGATCATCGTCGTCGCGGAGGGCGCGGTCCCAGCCGGCGGCGAGGAACTCCTCGTCACCGGTGAGAAGGACGCCTTCGGGCACGTCCGGCTCGGCGGCGTCGGCACCTGGCTGGCCGACGAGATCTCCCGCCGCACCGGCAAGGAGTCGCGCGCGGTCGTGCTCGGCCACACCCAGCGCGGCGGCACGCCGACGGCCTACGACCGGGTGCTGGCCACTCGTTTCGGGCTGCACGCCATCGACGCCATCACCGACGGGGATTTCGGCAAGATGGTCGCGCTGCGCGGCACCGACATCGTCCGCGTCCCGCTGAGCGAGGCGACCGCGTCGCTCAAGACGGTGCCGAAGGAACGCCTCGCCGAAGCCGAGGTCCTGTTCGGCTGATCTCGCACGGAACGCGGGGAGCTCCACCGGAGCTCTCCGCGTCCGCCTTCACGCCTCGTCGATCTCGATGAAGCTCTCCAACGACGCGAAGTCCTTGATGTTCCTGGTGTAGAGCCGGGCGTCGTGGGCGTGCGCGGTCGCTGCGATCAGGAGATCCATCGTGCGGGCGCGCGGTTGCCTGCCCGATCTCGCCACGGCGGCGGCGAGCTCGCCGTAGCTGGCAGCGACGGCGTCGTCGACCGGTAGCGGATCAAACCGCTTCGAGAGGGCCGAAAGACGACGAAGTCGATCTGCCCTTGCTTGTTCGTCCTTGGCGATCAGCACGCCGAAGTGAAGCTCGGCCATGGTCGCGGCGCTGATCGCCAGCTCGCCGGGGATCGGCGCGGCGTCGCTGGCGATGACGACGCTGGTGTCGAGGATCGCCCTCACGCCTCGTCCCAGGGATCGCGGAGTTCCTGGTCGATGAGGTCGCGGTCGGCATCCCAGCCTCGATCGGGTGCGCCCACGAAGATGTCGGCGATCCCCTCGAAGGTCTGCCAACGCTGCGGGCCGGTGATCGGCACCAGTCGTGCGCTCGGACGCCCGGCGACCGTGATGGTGACCTCGTCTCCGGCTTCGACCTGCCGAACGAGATCGGAAGCGTGTTGCCGAAGTTCACGCAGGCCTACGGTGGTGACCTCTGCTGTCATGGGGCCATGGTAGCGCATGTGCTACATCCGGGATCGCGGATGTGCTGCCGCCTCGTTCCAGCATGTGGACCTGGGGTTTCGCCCGGATAGGCTCTTCCTTCGCGATTCGAACGGTTCGCAGCGTCGCGGCCGGCAGACCACCTCGTGCGAAGGAGTGCGCGTGTCCACGCAATCGGCCGCCGAGCGCCCTGCGGTGCTCATCCGCTCGGCGCAGGACGTCACCGAACTGGTCAACTCCGGTGCGGCGCGTGGCAGCCACGCGAAGATGATCGTCCTGCTGGCGCTGGGCGGGATCTTCCTCGACGCCTACGACCTGACCTCGCTGGCCTACGGCATCACCGACATCAAGCAGCAGTTCGGCCTGACGTCGGTGGGGGCGGGCGCGGTGACCGCCTCGATCAGCGTGGGTGCGATCTTCGGCGCCTGGTTCGGCGGTGTGCTGGTGGACCGGCTCGGCCGGTACCGGGTGTTCATGGCCGACATGCTGTTCTTCGTGATCTCCGCGCTGGGCTGCGCGCTGGCGCCGAACGCCGAGGTGCTGATCGTCTGCCGGTTCCTGATGGGAATCGGTGTGGGGATGGACATCCCGGTCGCGATGGCGTTCCTCGCGGAGTTCTCCCGGCTGCGCGGCAAGGGCAGCAAGGGCGCGCGCACCGCGTCCTGGTCGACGGCCTGGTACGTGGCCACCAGCGGCTGCTACGCGGTGATCATGGCGCTGTACTTCTTGCTGCCGGAGGCTCACCACGGACTGCTGTGGCGCTTCACGGTCGGTTTCGGCGCGGTTCCGGCGCTGGTGATCCTGCTGGTGCGCAACAAGTACATGAACGAGTCGCCGTCCTGGGCGGCCGACAGCGGTGACCTCGGGCGCGCGGCGGAGATCCTGACCCGCTCCTACGGCGTCAACGCCACCGTCGCCGCGGACGCGCACGTCCCGGAGAAGCCGAAGCGCAAGGGAATTCCCGAGGTCAAGCGGCTCTTCGAGCGCCGCTACCGGGCCCGTACCTTCCAGGCCCTGACGATCGGTCTCGCGCAGACCTTCGGCTACAACGCGGTCGCCTACGGGCTCCCGGTGATCATCGGGAGCCTGCTGGCGCAGGGCGCGCTGAACACGATCAGCGCGTCGCTGGTGCTCAACCTGGTCTTCGCGGTCACCGGTGGCGTGCTGGGGATGCGGCTGGCCAACCGTGCCGGGGCCTGGCGGTTGAGCTTCGTCGGCTTCGCCGTGCAGCTGGCCTCGCTGGTGGTGCTGGCGCTGATCGGCAAGCCGGACGGAACCGCCTACGCGCTGTTCGGCATCGCTGCTCTCGGCGCGTTCATGTTCGCCCAGGCGTCCGGCCCCGGCGCGCACTTCATGAGTTTCGCCTCGCTGAGCTACCCGACGTCGATGCGCGGCACCGGACTCGGCTTCAACCAGGGCACGATGCGCGTCGGCTCGACACTGGCCCTGTTCTTCTTCCCGGTCCTGAGCACGGCGCTGGCCAGCGGTGTCTTCTGGGTGATCGCGATCGCCCCGCTGGCGGGCATGGCGGCCCTGCTCGCCAAGCGCTGGGAACCGGTCGGCTACGACGCCGACGCCGCACAAGCGGAGCGAACCGCGATCTGACCCGACCGCGTCCCGGGGCACGGCATCCTGATCCTGGGGGTGGGGAAGTTTTCATGAAAACTTCCCCACCCCAACAACCGATGCCGGAGCGTGTTGCTCATCACCACATCGACCAGGCGCGGGCTCGGGTGCCGCAGGGCGACCGGTCGGGAGTGGGACCGAACTGAATCGACGCCGACCGGTGGTCGGGGGCGCGGCACCGGGTGTGAGACTGCGCTCCCGCCGGAAAACCAGTGGCGTCGAGCGCCTATTCTGGTCCGCGTGAACTGGACCGTCGACGTCCCCGTAGATGACCTGCCCGAGTTGCCTCCGCTGCCCTCGGAGATGCGCGCCCGTCTCGATGACGCACTGGCTCGTCCCGCGGCTCAGCAGCCGACGTGGCCGGACCAAGAGGTCGGCAGCGTTCGCAAGGTGCTGGAGAGCGTTCCCCCGGTGACCGTGCCCTCCGAGGTGGACCAGCTGCGCCACCACCTCGCGGCCGTCGCCCGAGGCGAAGCGTTTCTGCTGCAGGGAGGTGATTGCGGCGAAACGTTCGCGGACAACACCGAACCGCACATCCGCGGCAACATCCGGACCCTGCTGCAGATGGCCGTCGTGCTGACCTACGGCGCGAGCATGCCGGTGGTCAAGGTCGGAAGGATCGCCGGTCAGTACGCCAAGCCGCGCTCCAGCAACACCGATGCCCTCGGTCTGCCGTCCTACCGCGGCGACATGGTGAACTCGCTGGTCGCCACCGAGGAAGCCCGGCGGCACGACCCGTCGCGGCTGATCCGCGCCTACGCCAACGCCAGCGCCGCGATGAACCTCTCCCGCGCGCTGACCAGCGCCGGGATGGCCGCGCTGACCAAGGTGCACGACTGGAACAAGGACTTCGTGCTCAACTCCCCGGCCGGGGAGCGCTACGAGTCCGTTGCCGCCGAGATCGACCGCGGCTTGCGCTTCATGCACGCCTGCGGCGTCGACGACTCCAGCCTGCACTCGGTCGAGTTCTTCGCCAGCCACGAAGCCCTGGTGCTTGATTACGAGCGGGCCATGCTGAGGCTGGACACCAGCGGCGACCAGCCCCGGCTCTTCGACCTGTCCGGCCACTTCCTGTGGGTCGGCGACCGCACCCGTCAGCTCGACGGCGCGCACATCGCCTTCGCCGAGCTGATCTCCAACCCGATCGGCCTCAAGATCGGCCCGACGACCACGCCCGAGCAGGCCGTGGAGTACGTCGAGCGGCTGGACCCGAACAACGAACCGGGCCGGCTCACGCTGATCAGCCGGATGGGCAACGGCAAGGTGCGCGACGTGCTGCCCGCCATCGTCGAGAAGGTCACCGCCTCCGGGCACCAGGTGATCTGGCAGTGCGACCCCATGCACGGCAACACCCACGAGTCCAGCACCGGCTACAAGACCCGTCACTTCGACCGCATCGTCGACGAGGTGCAGGGCTTCTTCGAGGTGCACAACCGGCTCGGCACGCACCCGGGCGGCATCCACATCGAGCTGACCGGTGAGGACGTCACCGAGTGCTTGGGCGGGGCGCAGGAGATCTCGGACTCCGACCTGTCCGACCGCTACGAGACGGCCGTCGACCCGCGTCTGAACACTCAGCAGTCGCTGGAGCTCGCCTTCCTGGTCGCGGAGATGCTGCGCGGCTGACCACCGGGGGAGCGGACGACCCCGCTCACCTGACGTCCGAACAGGGCCCGGATACCGCTCCGGGCCCTGTTCGGCGTTTCAGCGGCGGATCAGGGCCTCTCCGCGGAGGTCCCGGGTGAAGTCCTTGATGGGCCCGCTGAGGCCCAGCGGGTCGAAGCGGACCAGGGAGATGCCGCCCAGCACGGCTGCGCCGATGCCGACCGCCACGAACGGCCAGTTGTACATCGCCTGCTCGCCGTCCGGGTAGTAGGCGAGGACCAGCGCGATCGACGCGCCCACCACGTAGGACAGGGCGCGCGGCGTCCAGGCGAACGCCGAGGCCAGCGCCAGACCCCAGGTCAGGTACCAGGGCAGCACGACCGGCGAGAGCAGCGCGCCGCAGCACAGCACGATCGCCGCGCGGCGGACCGCTTCGGTGCCACCGTCGCGGGCCTGCCACCAGTTCCAGGCCAGCAGCGCCAGCAGCAGCATCGAGCCGAGCGTGCGGGTGGTGCCCACGATCGGCCAGATGTTGAGCTCGCCGAACAGCGAGAGAACGGTGTGCACGGCCTGCCCCACGCCCGTGGGCGAGGACAGGTAGTTCACGATCATGCCCGGCGCGGACAGGGCGGACAGCCAGCCGAAGCCGACCTTCGCCAGCGCCGTGCAGCCGCCGAAGACCACCGCGAACACGCCCAGCGCGGGCACGACGGCGTGGGAGAACCGGCGCAGCCTCGGCCCCTCCAACCGGGCGGCCCACATCCACACCAGGAACGGCAGCGCCAGCCCGGCGGTCGCCTTCACGGCCATCGCGGCCGACACCAGCCCGATGCCCAGCACGTTGCGGCCGTTGAGCATCGCCAGCGTTCCCGTGGCGAGCAGGCCGATCATGAGCATGTCGTTGTGCGGGCCGCCGACCAGGTGCACGACGGTCATCGGGCTCGCCGCCACGAGCCAGAGCGCGATCGGGAGGCGTCCGCCCAGGTGCCCGACCAGTCCGGGCAGCGCGCAGATCAGCAGCACCAGACCGCCGAGCAGCACCAGCCGCATGACGATGACGCTGGCGATCACGTCGTGCCCGGCCAGCAGGATCACGCCCTTGGCCACGCCCATGAACAGCGGGCCGTAGGGCGCGGGAGTGGTCTGCCAGGTGGGGTGGACGTTCTCCGGGATGGGGCCGGTCAGCATCGCGGGACCGACGCCGTAGGGGTCGAGGCCGTGCAGCGCGAGCAGCCCCTGACCCAGGTAGCTGTAGACGTCGCGGCTGAACAGCGGCGGTGCCGCCAGGATCGGCGCGAGCCACGCGGCGGTCGCCCACAGCACCCCTCGCGTGGAGACCAGTTCCGCGATCACCCCGCGGCCGAGCCGCACCCACGCCCACACCAGCAGCGCGAAGCCGACGTAGACGACGGTGACCGCGAAGTCGCGGCCGTGTCCGTAGCGCAGCACCGACAGCGGGCCGTCACCGAGGATCGGATCGTGGATGAGGGTGCCGCCCGCACCGACCGAACCGGCCAGCAGCAGCACGGAGCCGATCGCGCCGAGAAGGATGGTGCGCAAGGGCAGCGGACGTCCGGGGTGACGTCCGCCGAGGCTGAACAGGTCGGCTGTTGTGCTGCTGGTCCGATCGGACGCGTTCGGGGCCGACTCCACAGAGACAATCGGGGCCATGTTGGGATCAATAGTTCCACAAGCCCGTGCCCGTCTGGCTCTGACCAGGCCAGATCGCGTTCCGCGAAATGACGGTGGATGATCTTCGAAAGCCGGGTCGCCCCTGGTAGATCCACGCCTCGGAAAAGCGTTACAATTCGGACACGAGATCAGGATCACGCGGCCGGGTGGAGATCTTCCACCGAAGAGGCGACCCCGATCACGGGTGACGAGCCGCCTAGAACGCCGTCACGTGGATGGCCGAACCGGGCTGGACGCGGCTGCCCGGGAGCGGGTACTGGCCCAGGATCACCATGTCCTCGCGCTGGAACAGGGCCTGCACGCTCAGCTGCAGCCCGAGCTGCGCCACCTGCACCTGGGCCTCGGTGACCTTCATGCCGTTGAGGCTGGGCACCGGCACCGCGTTGGAGACCACCACGCCGATGCGCGGCTTGCCGACGAGCTTGACCTCGGTGCCGATCGCCGGATCAGTGCTGATCACCTTCCCGGCGTCGACGTCGCCGTCGAACTGCTGACCTGCGTCGAAGGGCTCGAAACCGGCGTTGCTCAGCGTCGTGAAGGCGTCCTCGCGGCTCATCCCGCGCACGTCCGGAACCTGCACCGGCGGCGGGCCCTTGCTGATGACCAGCGAGACCTCGGAGTTGAGGTTCACCCGGGTGCCGGGCGCCGGATCGGCGCTGATCACGTGCCCTTCCGGCACGGTCCGGTGGTACTGCGCCGTGGAGGAGTCCTGCTTGGGCTGGAGCTTCGCGTTGCGGATCAGGTTCTCGGCCTCGGCGACCGTGATGCCCGCGTCGATCTGCGGGACCGCGGGCTTGCCGAGCGAGACCACGACGTCCACCGAACTGCCGCTGCGAGCCTGGGACCCCTCCGCGGGGTTCGAGCTCAGAACGATGCCTTCCGGCACGTCGTTGTCGTTCTCCCTGGTCACGTTCGCGGTCAGCTCGGCGCCCTGCAGCGACTGGACGGCCTGCTGCTCGGACACCCCGACGATCCGGGGGACCGAGACGTAGCTGCCGAAGCCGAGCCAGAACGCCGCTCCACCCACCAGCGCGACCAGGACCAGCACGATCGCGGCCCACATCGCGCCGTTGCGGCGGCCCTTGCGCCGCTGCGGCTCCATGCCCGCTCCGGGCGGCGGAGCGTCGTACTCGTCGGTGGCAGGGCGGGCCAGCGCGCGCGTGTGGTGGCGCGGCGGCTGTTCGAAGTTCTGGGGAACCGGCTCGACCCGGGTCGGCTGGGCGCGCACGGTCGGGAACTGCTCGGTCGGCGGGTCCGCCACCGGCGGCATCAGCGCCGTCCGGGCCTCCGAGGCCGGCACGGGGACGGCGACCGGCGCGATGCCCAGGCCGCTGCGCACCTGCTCCAGCTCGGCCGAGAAGGCCTCGGCGTCCGCGGGCCGCTGCTCAGGATCGCGCCGGGTGGCGCGCAGCACCAGCGCGTCGAGCTCGGCCGGCACCTCCGGCGAGGTCTGCGCGGCGGACGGCACGTCGTCGTTCACGTGCTGGTAGGCCACGGACATGGCGGTGTCGCCGACGAACGGCGGCCGTCCGGTCAGCAGCTCGTAGAGCACGATCCCGGCGGCGTAGACGTCGGTGCGCGCGTCGGCGGCACCCGTGGTGACCTGCTCGGGGGACAGGTAAGCGACGGTGCCCAGGATCACGCTTCCGCTGGTCGTGCCCGCTTCGGCGGCGGCGCGCACCAGCCCGAAGTCGGCGACCTTGACCGAACCGTCGTTGCCGATGAGCACGTTCTCCGGCTTGACGTCGCGGTGGACCATGCCGGCGCGGTGCGCGGAGGCCAGCGCCGAGAGCACCGGCTGCATCACGCTGATGGCCATGGCCAGCGGCAGCTTCCCGCCGCGATCCATGATCAGGTCGCGCAGCGTGCAGCCCTCGACGAGCTCCATGACCAGGAACACGTGGTCGCCGTCGGCTTCGCGGTCCACGCCCTGGTCGTAGACCGCCACGACGTCGTTGTGGTGCAGCTTCGCCGCGGATCGGGCTTCGCGCTCGAACCGGTCGACGAAGGAGCGGTCGCCCGAGTAGCGGGCGTCCATCACCTTCAGCGCCACCGGGCGCTCCAGCCGGGTGTCCAGACCTCGGTACACGGTGGACATGCCGCCGCGGGCGATCACCGAGTCCACGCGGTAGCGACGTTCGAGAAAGGCTCCGACGAGGCTGCTGCCTTGTCCTTGCCGTGTCTCAGGTGTCATCGCTCGCCATTCCCCGGGTTCCTTGCCACTACCGATTGTGGCAGGTACGCGCACGATACCGGCGTTCGGTGGTGCTATGGCGTTGATCAACAAGATTACCCGCGCGGTAGGCGGCACGCGGGAGCGCGATGTGGCAAGGTGTGCGACGTGGTTGCAATCCCCGCTGCCCCGGACGTGCTGGCTCCCGACGTGGAGGTTGTACCGCTGACCGCCGTGGCTCAGAAGCTCGGCCGGTCCGTCACCCGGGTGCATCAGCTCATTCGTGATGGTCATCTGCTCGCCCTGCGCCGGAACAAGGAGCTGGGGGTGCCGAGCGCCTTCTTCTTGAACGACGAGATCGTGAAGGGGCTGGGCGGCACGATCACCGTGCTCCGCGACAACGGCTACCACGAGGACGAGATCCTGCGCTGGCTGTTCGCCGAGGACGACACGCTCCCCGGCACTCCGATCGACGCGCTCCGCGGCGACCGCGGCCGCGAGGTCAAGAGGCGCGCGCAGGCCATGGGCTTCTGACCGGCCCCCTGGTGGTGCGCGTCGAGGCGCACCACCGGGAGGGAACGCTCAGCCGGGCTGGTCGTTGTCCTTCATCGAGCCCCAGCCGTGCCACTTGTCGATCTCGATCCAGGCGCTTACCCGCGGGTTGTCCCGGTTCGGGTACTGCTGGCCGAGGTAGTGGTTGGCGAGGCGGTCGATGTCGACGAGGCCTTCGTCGTCCTTGAACTCGGTCACCCTGCCGACGACGGTCACGTGGGTGTACCAGTCGCCGGAGTCCAGCACGCTCAGCGTCACCCTGGGGTCGCGCTGGATGTGCTTGAGGCGAACGCGCTGGGCGTCCATGTTGATCAGGACCCGGCCGTCGTCCCACAGGTACCAGGTGGGCGTCGACACCGGTGTGCCGTCGGAACGCAGCGTCGTGATCACGGACGGGTTGGCGCGGCGCAGCAGCTCGACGGCGTCGGGCGGCAGCGGCGGCTTGGACATGGGGTCTCCTCGATAGCTCGGGTGTCGTTGCGGCGGAGCCGTGAAGATCACCGACCCCGCGATGAGCATCATCGCCACGCAGGCAGCGCGCCGCCATCCGGGGAGCGGACCGATCGGTGTTCAGCTCCGGCCGGCCCCGCCGAGAACCCGCTGCGCGGCGAGCTTTCCCGAGATGAGGACCGGCGGAACCCCGACGCCGGGCGTGGTCCCCGAGCCCGCCAGCACGACGTTGTCCAGGCCGCGCACCAGGTTCTTCGGCCGGAACGGTCCGGTCTGCGAGAAGGTGTGCGCGGCGGAGAACGGGGTGCCCGCGGCATGTCCCTCGGCCGCCCAGTCCGCCGGGGTGACCAGTTCCGAGGTCTCGATCGCGGCGTCCAGACCGGTGAACCCGCGCCGCTCCAGGACTCCCACCAGCTCGTCGCGGTAGCGGGGGCCGATGCGGGACCAGTCGATCGGCCCGGCCTGCAGGTTCGGGCACGGCGCGAGGACGTAGTGCAGGTCGCGGCCGTCGGGAGCCAACGTCGGATCGCTCGCGGTCGGTCGGGTGACCAGCAGCGACGGGTCGGTCATCGGCGTGCCGTCGCGGATGATCTCGGCGAAGGTGTCCTGCCACGCCTCGCCGAACGAGATCGTGTGGTGCGCCGAGGACCAGTTCCTGGCCGTGCCCGCGTGCAGCACCACCGCCGAGGGCGACCAGCGCAGACGACGTCGAGGCCGCCTGCCCAGCAGCCGGTGGACCACGGGCAGGTCGGGGGTGAGCACCACGGCGTCAGCGGCGATCCGCTCGTCGGCGGTGCGCACGGCGGTGATGCGGTCACCGCTGCGCTCCAGGCCGGTCACCTCCGTCCCGTACCGGAACCGGACGCCGGCACCCTCGGCGGCCGCGGCCATGGCGGCGGGCACCGCGTGCATGCCCCCGCGTGGGAACCAGACGCCGTTGATCGTGTCCATGTAGGAGATCACCGCGTAGAGCGCGAGCGCGCGCCGCGGATCCAGCCCCGCGTAGAGGGCTTGGAAGGAGAAGACCCGCCGCACCCGCTCATCGCGCAGGAACCGGCCGATCGCCGGGCCGAGCTTGCCGAACCCGCCGAGCGCCACCAGCCGGACCAGCTCCGGGGAGATCAGGTCGAGCGGTGAGTCGAAGTTGGCGTCGATGAACCGGTCCCGCTCCGCACGGTAGATCTCGGTCAGCCAACGCCGGAGCCGCCGGTAGCCGTCGGCTTCCCGCGGGCCGGCCAGCCTCCGCACCTCGTGCTCCATCGCCTCGGGGTCGGTGTGCACGCCCAGCGTCGAACCGTCGGCGAACCGCGCCTCGTAGGCGGGGTGCAGCGGGATCAGGTCCAGCCGTTCGCGAACCGACGAGCCGACGGCCGACAGCGCCTCGTCGAGCAGGTCGGGCATGGTCAGCACCGTGGGGCCGGTGTCGATCCGGTACCCGTCGAGGGTGCGCAGACCTGCCCGGCCGCCGGGGACGTCGGCGCGTTCGACGACGGTGACCTGCCGTCCCGCGCCGGCCAGGTGCAGCGCGGCGGCGAGCCCCGCCAGCCCGGCGCGGACGATCACCACGTGGTCGGTGCGACCGGTGACCGAGCGCACGGCGTCAGTGGTTGCGGTCGGTGACGGCGATGGCCAGTTCGGCCAGCCGCGACGCGGCGGGCTCGTGGAGCCCGGCGGTGTGCAGCGCGAGCATCGCCGACCCGGTGAGCTCGGTGATCCGCTTCTCCACGGCCGCCACCGCACCCAGCTCGGTGAGCACCTCGCGCGCTGCTCCCACCCGCTCCTCGGTGAGCTGCGGGTCGCCCAGCACCTCGTGCAGCAGGTCGAGAGCGGCCTGGTCGCCCCGTTCCCGGGCGGTCGCGACGGCCTCGGCCATCAGCACCGTGCGCTTGCCCTCGCGCAGGTCGTCACCGGCGGGCTTGCCGGTGACCGCCGGGTCGCCGAACACGCCCAGCAGGTCGTCGCGGAGCTGGAACGCCACGCCGATGTCGTTGCCGAACCGGCGCAGCGCGGCCAGGGCCTCCGGCGTCGCCCCGGCGATCTCCGCGCCGAGTTCGAGAGGTCGCTGCACGGTGTAGGAAGCGGCCTTGAGCCGGCAGATCTTCAGCGCCGCTTCCGGCGACTCGTCGACGTTGACCTGCCCGAGCACGTCCAGGAACTGGCCGGAGAGCACCTCGGTGCGCATCGCGCGCCACGGCCGCAGCGCCCGTCGCATCGCCTCGGCCGGAATACCGGCGCTGTGCAGCAGGTCGTCGGCCCAGGCCAGCGCCAGGTCACCGAGCAGCACGGCCGAGGCCATGCCGAACTGGGTGTCGTCGCCGGTGAACTCGGAGTCCCGGTGCTGCTGCTCGAACCGGCGGTGGATGGTGGGCTTGCCGCGCCGCGTGTCGGACTCGTCGATGAGGTCGTCGTGCACCAGCGCGCAGGTCTGGATCAGTTCGAGAGCGCTGGCCGCTTGCAGCATCGCGTCGGCTTCCGGTCCGCTCGCCGTGCCTCCGCAGGCCCGCCAGCCCCACCAGGCGAAGGTCGGGCGGATGCGCTTGCCGCCACCGAGCACGAAGTCGTTGAGCTCGGCCACCGCAGCGCCGACCGCGGGGTCGAGATCGGCCGCCTCGTCACGCCGGGACTGCAGGCAGCTCCTCAGCACCCGCTGGACGTGACCGGGCAGATCAGCTTCGATATCGGCGTTGCCGCCGACGGCCCGCTTGGTGGCCGAGTACGTGGGAGGCACACCTCCATCCTGCGCGATGCCTCCGCGTCGCTTGCTGCGGGGCCACGGCATCGCTCCGCGTGCGCGGAGCGCTCCGGAGGGTGACCGGCCTCGATCAGAGCTTGGCGCCGGGCCTCGTCCGCAGGTGGTTGCGCAGCGCGAGCGCGCCGATGATGCCCGCGGTGACTACGGCGACGCCGCACACCAGCAGCGCCCAGCCGACCCAGTCCATCCCGGTGCCGGTGGTGAACTGGAAGGTCGCCGAGGGCTGGGTGACCTCGCCCGGTTCCAGCAGCCAGGTGACCGTGCCCGCGCTCTCCTCGCCGTTGGTGGTGGTGATCTGCCCGGGAGCGCTGAGCTTGACCTCGATGCCGGAGTCGGTGTCGGCCAGCGGGGTCAGGTCGGCCTCGCCCTCGAAGATCACCAGCGAGCCGGAGCGGTGCATCTTCAGCGAGAACCGCGAATCGGACGGGCTCATCGCGGTCGCGAGTTGTTCGACCTCCTCGTAGGAGAGGTCGTTGAACGACAGGTTCGCCCCGACCCTGGTGCCCTCCTTGTAGGGCGTGACGTGCACCCGGTCGGCGAGATCGGGAGGAGGCCGCAGGTCGAACGGCACCTTGCCGTCCGGGGTTTCGGTGGCCACCAGCACCTCGCCGGAGACCTTGTCCTCGCCGGAAATGGTCATCGCTGCTCTGACGTGCAAGCACCCGCTGAGCATCGTGCCGAGCAGGATGATCAGCAGGGCCAGCAGCGTTCGGCGCGGTCTGTTCCCCTCCACGCGGGGGATGTTGCCACCGAAACGAGAAGTTCGCCGATCGTGTGATCATCGCCGGTGTCCGCTTTTCGTCGTATCGCGTCGCTTCCAGGTGCGCGCGCTAGCGTGGCGGCATGGGAGTTGACCACAACGGCGTACACGCGATCAGCGACCGGTTCGTCGACGAACTGGCGGCGCTCGATCCGATCGCGAGCACCTACCTGGGCATCCCCGGTGGGGAAGAGGAACTGACCGACTACTCGCCCGACGGCCACCGGGCGCGCGCCGAGCTGGCGGCCCGGAGCCTCGCCGCCGTGCGGGAGGCCGAGCCTGCCGACGATTCCGAGCGGATCGCGAAGGCGGTGTTCACCGAGCGCGTCGGGCTCGACCTCGAACTGCACGAGATCGGCGCGGACATGTCCTCGCTGAACGTGATCGCCAGCCCGGCGCAGGACCTGCGCCAGGTCTTCGACCTGATGCCCGGTGACGGCGACGCCGACTGGCGGACCATCGGCCGCAGGCTCTCGGCGATGCCGGAAGCCGTGCTGGGGTTGCGCGCCGGGCTGACCGAAGCCGCTGCGGCGGGCAACGTCTCGGCGGCGCGGCAGGTCCGCAAGGTCGCGCAGCAGTGCGACACCTGGTCCGGGCGCGACGGCGGCGAATCGTTCTTCGCCGCGATGGTCGGCCGGGCGGAGGGCATCGAGGACTCGCTGCGCCGCGAGCTGGAGACCGCCGCGGAATCGGCCGCGGAGGCCTACGCCGGTCTGGCCGACTTCCTGCGAGGTGACCTGCTGCCCCGGGCTCCGGAGAAGGACGCGGTGGGCGAGGAGCGGTACCGGCTCTGGTCCCGGTACTTCACCGGCGCGAAGCTCGACCTGCGCGAGGCCTACGAGTGGGGCTGGCAGGAGTTCTCCGGCATCGAAGCGGAGATGAAGGAGGTCGCGAAACGGATCAAGCCGGGCGCGACGCTCGCGGAGGCCGCAGCGGTCCTCGACGCCGACGAGCGCTACCAGGTGCGCGGCCAGCGCGAGTTCGAGCGGTGGATGCAGGGGCTCTCCGACCAGGCCCTCGCGGACCTGCGCGGAACGCACTTCGAGATCCCGGACGCCTTGATGCGGCTGGAGTGCAAGATCGCTCCGCCCGGTGGTGGCGTCGGCGCCTACTACACCGGTCCGACCGACGACTTCTCGCGGCCGGGCCGGATGTGGTGGTCGGTGCCCGCCGACCGGCAGGACTTCCCGACCTGGCGCGAAGTGTCCACTGTGTACCACGAGGGTGTGCCGGGGCATCACCTGCAGGTCGCGACCTCGGTGCACGAGGCCGAGCGGCTCAACAAGTTCCAGCGGCTGGCCTGCTTCGTCTCCGGGCACGGCGAGGGCTGGGCGCTCTACGCGGAGCGGTTGATGCGCGAGCTCGGGTACCTCTCCGACGACGGGAACCTGCTCGGCATGCTCAACGACCAGCTCTTCCGCGCCGCGCGCGTGGTCGTCGACATCGGCATGCACCTGGAGCTGGAGATCCCGGGCGGGACCGGGTTCCACGAGGGCGAGGTGTGGACGCCCGACCTGGGGCTGGAGTTCATGCTCAGCCGCACGATCACCGACCCGGCGCAGGTTCGCGACGAGATCGACCGCTACCTGGGCTGGCCGGGTCAGGCCCCGTCCTACAAGCTCGGCGAACGCCTGTGGCGCGCGGCGCGCGACGACGCCCGCCGGCGCCACGGCGCGGGCTTCGACGTCAAGGCATTCCACACCGACGCCCTCAAGCTGGGCTCGATGGGCCTGGACACCCTCCGCGAACAGCTCGCCGAGCTCTGAGCCGCCGGACCCCGCTACGAGAGCCGCGGCCTTCGCGAAGGCCGCGGCTCTCGCCGTCTCAGGGCTTCAGGGGCAGCGGGCGGCCGAGGACCGCGAAGGGGCGCGGGTCGCCGGTGAAGCTGTAGTTGCGCAGCACGTCCTCGAAACCGACGCGCTGGTACAGCTTCCACGCGCGGGTCGGGCCCTCCGGGGTCGACAGCAGCACCCGGGTGCCGGGCGCGCCGGAGAGCAGCTTGCGCAGGATCTCCTCGCCGAGACCCGCGCCCTGGGCGCTCGGGTGCACGTGCAGCTCGGTGAGCTCGAAGTAGTCCTCCAGCCAGGCGTCGGCGTCGCCGCCGGTGTCCTCCAGGCCCCGGCGGACCTGCTCGTGCCACCACTGGCCGGGCGCGCCGAGGTAGCCGTAGCCGATGCCGGTGAGCTCGTCGTCCTCGTTGAACGCGCCGATGCAGCGCCAGCCCGCCCGCAGCATGTGCGCCGACCACATCGGTGCGCGCTGCTGGGCGGTCACGGGCGGGTAGCCCATGGCGGTCACGTAGATCCGGAGAGCTTCGGGGAGTCTCGCCCGCAACTGCTCTGCGGTCAGTTCGAACACCCGGTCGCAGCTGGGGGATGGCGCAGCGGTCACGGGCCGAACACTAACGCCTCTCGTGCTCGGGGTCTTTCCTGCGCCCGGGCCACGTTGATCCGCGCGGGTTCGGACGGCCGCCGTTCATGATCATCTTCGCTGGTCGTGACTCGAACAGGTGAGCTACAGCGCATCACTTGAGTCGATCTCCGGTCGGCGCTAATCTGGACTGGTTCGAACGCGAGTTCGACGAACTCTCGTTCGAACCTCGGTCCGGCGGTGGGGTGGGGGAAGCACCCCGCCGCCGGACCCCACCGCTGAAGGGAGAGCCGATGTCTTATCCCACCGACCTGTCGATCCCGTCGCCGCGATACTCCGTCGAGAACGCGGGACCCACGCCTGAGGCGGACACACCCGCCGGTGCGCTTTCGCTCCTGCTGCACGCGCGCACCTGCTTGCACGAGGCCGAGACCGCGGACCGTCCCGGTGAGCGGTTCATCGCGGCGCACCTGGCGGCGCTGCGGGCTGCCGCGGCCGTCGTCGTGGCGCGGTCCGCGCACCGCGAGGACAAGCGCCCGGCGAGCGTGTGGCAGCTGCTGACCGCTGCCGCGCCAGAACTGCGCGAGTGGGCGGCCTACTTCGCCGCGCGCTCCAACCGCCGTGCCGCGGCCGAGGCCGGAGTCCCGACCACGACCGACGCGCACGCCGACGAACTGCTGGACAACAGCCGGGAATTCCTCGGCATCGTGGGGCGGAGCCTGCTGGGGGCGACGCGTGAACGGAACTGACGTGGGCATCGACTACGGGCGCATGCTCGATCAGCTGGGGATCGAAGCCCAGCTGATGACTGCCGCGACGCACGACGTGCACGTGGACGCGCCGGTGTACAGCGCGTCCGGCCGCACCGTCGGCCAGACGATCCGGCACCTCGGTGATCTGTGCGAGGACGTGCTGTCCTGGCTCGGATCGCCTGAGGCGCAACGACGCTGGGACCTGCCTCCCGAGGCGGACCTGCGAGAGCTGACCAACCGGTTCGCCGTGCGGATGGCGGACCTGCTCGCCGAGTTCGTCTCCCGCCCGCCGGACGATCCCGCTCCGACGTGGTGGCCGGAGCAGCACACCGTGGCCTTCTGGGCGCGGCGCATGCTGCACGCCGCCACGGTGCACCGCGCCGACGTGCAGACGGCGGCCGGTATCCAGCACACGCCGATCGATCCGGAGGTGGCCACCGACGGCATCGACGAGGTGCTGCGGGTCTGGTTCGGCTATCGCCTGCACTCGCTGCAGATCACCGCGACCAGGCCCTGCTCGGTGGGCGTGCACGTGCCCGGCCGCAACTGGTTGGTCACCGCCGACCCGTCCGGTGCGGCGGTGACCAGCTCGCAGGACGTGGCCACCACCACGCCGGACGCGGTGGTCGGCGGTGATCCCAGCTCCGTCTACCTGTGGATGTGGGGGAGGTTGCCCAACCGGGCGGTGGAGACCAGCGGTGATCCGGACGCCATCGCCCAGCTCTGGGGCTTGCTGCAGCTGGCGGTCCGGTGACCGCGAGGCCGACGTGGCCGGTGCGCCGGAATTCGGTTGCTCGAAGCCCGCGGATGGCACACCGTGGGCGGATGCTGATCCGCCGCGAAACCCCTGCCGATCACGCCGCCATCCGCCGGGTGCACGCGGCGGCCTTCGCCGATCCCGATGCCCCGCACCGGGTTCCGGTGGAGGTCGGGCTGGTCGACGCGCTGCGCGAGGACGAGTCGTGGCTGCCCGCCTTGTCGCTGGTCGTTGAACGCGATGGTGAGGTCGGCGGGCACGTGGTGTGCAGCCGGGCGCACGTCGGTGCGGTTCCGGTGCTGGCGCTCGGGCCGATCGGCGTGCCACCGGATTCGCAGCGCGCGGGCGTCGGTTCGGCGCTGATGCACGCGGTGCTCGGCGCCGCCGACGCGCTCGGCGAGCCGCTGGTGGCGCTGCTCGGGCACCGCGAGTACTACCCGCGGTTCGGCTTCGAACCCGCCGGGAAGTTCGGCATCACCCCTCCGGTCCCGGAGTGGGCCGAGCACTTCCAAGTCCGCCCGCTGGCTGGGTACGACCCGGCCGTGCGAGGCGAATTCGCCTACGCGGCACCGTTCATGGATCTGTAGCGCTCGATCACGCTCGCAGCCGGAGCCCCTTCGGCGTCGCCCGGAACCCCGCTTCGGTGAGGACCTCGGCCAGCTTCGACCCCCACGCGCCCTCGCCGTCGGCGCGTTCGACCGCGAGCTGATCCAGCCGGCCCTCGCGCACCACGCGGGCCAGACCGGCGGCAGCGGACCGCAGAGCGGTGTCGTCCTCGGTGAACGACAGCAGCGACTTGCCGCCGCGCTCGACGTAGAAGACCACTTCGCCGGCCACCAGCACCACCAGCGCGCCGGCCTTCCTGCCCGGCCGGTGCCGGGTGTCGCCCATCGGCGACGGCCAGGCCAGCGCGCCGCCGTAGGGCTGCGCGGGATCGGCGGCGGCCAGCACCAGGGCATCGGTGTCCGCCTCATCGTCGCCGGAGAGTGCGCGCAGCCTGTCGATCGCGCCCGGGATGGCGAACTGCGCGGCGCCGAGCCCTTCGACGACGTACCCGCGGCGGCAGCGCCCGGACTCCTCCATCGCGCGAAGCACCTTGTACACCGCGGAGAAGCCGCCGGTCACCCGCTCGACGTCCAGCGCGCCCCGGGTCAGCACGCCGTGCCGCTCCAGGAACGCCTCGGCCCTCGCGTGCGCGCGGCGGGTGGGCTCGGCGGCAGGCTGCGGCGCCAGCGACCAGCGCCCGGAGACCGTCGGCGGCCCGCTGCGCGGAGGCATCGACGGCCGTCCCGCCCGCAACCGCGCGTACCGCCCGCGCGGCGCGCTGCGGCGCGGTTTGTGCGCGGCGCCCCGCCCGGAGACCAAGGCGCGCAACGGCGCTAGCGTGTCGTTGGTGACGGTCCCGGCCCAGACCAGGTCCCACAGGGTCGCGGTGACCGCGTCGTCGGCGGGCGCCTCCTCGTCCTGTTCGAGCAGCAGCCCGCCTGCCCGGTCGGCCAGCTGCCGGAAGAACTGCGCGCCACCCTCCAAGGAGGACAGGACGGCCCGGTGCAGCGGTGAATCCGGTGGCTCCTCGACGAGGTCGGGCAGCAGCAGGTCGGCGACATCGGTGGGCGCCAACGCGATCCACCCGTCACCGCCCGCCAGCGAGCCAGACCCGACCCAGCTCACCTCGCCGGTCGCGGTCAGCTCGTCGAGCAGCGCGGGGGAGTAGCCGGGCAGCCGGGAGGGCAGGACGAGCGATTCCAGCGCACTGGCCGGGACCGGCGCCCCGGCCAGCTGCTCGACGACCGAGTACACGTCGTCGACTGTCGGAGCGGTGCGCAGCCTGGCGCCGATGCCGTGCCACATCGGCAGGAACCTGCCCAGCGCAGCGGGTTCCACCGGTTCGACCTCGGCGCGCAGCCGGGCCAGCGAGGCACGCCGCAGGCGGCGCAGGACCTCCGCGTCGCAGTAGTCGAGCTGGCCTCCGCCGCCGGCTTCCAGCGGGCGCAGCTCGCCGCGCACCAGCCGTCCCGACCCGGTCAGCCGGTCCAGCACGCCGTGCACCACGGCCACCCCCAGCCCGAACCGCTGCGCTGCGGCGTCGGCGGTGAACGGGCCGCGGCAGCGCGCGTAGCGGATCAGCAGCTCGCCCAGCGGGTCGGCGACGGGCTCGGTGAAGGCTTCCGGCACCCCGACCGGGAGCGCGACGCCGAGCGCGTCGCGCATCTTCCCGGCGTCCTCGATCGGGATCCACCGCTGCTCCCCGGCGATCCGGACCTGCAGGACGCGGCGCTGCTCGGCGAGCTCGGTCAGCCACTCCGGTCGTGCGCCGCGCTTCTCGGCCTCCGTCGTGGACAGGTCGCCGAGGAAGCGCAGCAGGTCGGCGGTGCCTTCGGCGTCGCGCACGTGGCGGTCGGGGTCGAGCCGCTGCAACTGCTGCTCGATCTCGGTGAGCGCTTCGGTGTCCAGCAGCTCGCGCAGGGCCTCCGAGCCGAGCAGCTCGGCGAGCAGCGTGGAGTCCAGGCTCAGGGCCGCGGAACGCCGTTCCGCCAGCGGAGCGTCGGTCTCGTAGAGGAACATCCCGACGTAGCCGAACAGCAGGTTGCGCGCGAACGGCGACGGGCTCGGGGTCTCGACCTCGACCACCCGCACCTTGCGGGCCGCGACCTGCTGCATCAGCTCGGACAGGCCCGGGACGTCGTAGACGTCCTGCAGGCATTCGCGCATGGCTTCCAGCACGATCGGGAACTGCTCGTACTGGGCCGCGACGGCGAGCAGTTGAGCGGATCGCTGCCGCTGCTGCCACAAAGGCGTGCGGCGGCGCGGGTCTCGGCGCGGCAGCAGGAGCGCCCGCGCCGCGCACTCCCGGAACCGCGCGGCGAACAGCGCCGAACCGCCGACCTCGTCGGTGACCAGCTGCTGCACCTCGGCGGGCGGGAGCAGCACGTCCTCGGCGGTGGGCAGCACCTCGGCCCCGGACTCGTCGAGCGCGTCGGCGAGCCGCAGCACGATGCCGTCGTCGGAGGAGGCGATCTGCGGTTCGATGCCGCGTCGCTCCCGGATCCGCGCGCCGACCGCCAGCGCCCACGGGCCGTTGACCTGCGCGCCGAAGGGGGAGTGCACCACCATCCGCCAGTCGCCGAGCTCGTCGCGGAACCGCTCGACCACGATGGTCCGGTCGTCCGGCACGTGCCGGGTGGCCCGGCGCTGTTCGTCCAAGTAGGACAGCAGGTTCGCGCTCGCCCACTCGTCCAGTCCGGCGGCGGTGACGCGTTCCTGCGCGGCGGAGGTATCGGCACTGGTCAGCTCGCGGACGAAGGCCCCGAGCGCCCTGCCGAGCTCCAGCGGGCGGCCGGGTTGGTCGCCCTTCCAGAACGGCATCCGGCCCGGCTGGCCCGGTGCCGGGGTGACGATGACCCGGTCGTGGGTGATGTCCTCCACCCGCCACGCGCTGGTTCCCAGCAGGAACGTGTCCCCGACGCGGGATTCGTAGACCATCTCCTCGTCGAGCTCGCCCACCCGCACACCGCCGCGACCGGCCTCCTCGTCGCCGGGCGTGGTCACGGTGAACAGACCGCGGTCGGGGATGGTGCCACCGGAGGTGACCGCGAGGCGTTGCGCACCCGGCCGGGCGCGGAGCTCGTCGTTGACCCGGTCCCACACGATCCGCGCGCGCAGCTCGCCGAACTCCTCGCTGGGGTAGCGCCCGGCGAGCATGTCCAGCACCGCGTGCAGCGCCGAGTCCGGCAGCCCGGCGTAGGGAGCGGAGCGGCGCACCAGCGCCGCGAGCCCGGCCACCGACCAGTCGTCCATCGCCGCCATCGACACGACCTGCTGGGCCAGCACGTCCAGCGGGTTGCGCGGGTAGGCGAGGGATTCGATCAGCCCGTCGGCCATCCGTTCCGACACCACCGCGCAGCCGACGAGGTCGCCCCGGAACTTCGGGAAGACGACGCCGCGTGAGACAGCCCCGACCTGGTGCCCGCCGCGCCCGATCCGCTGCAGCCCGGAGGCCACCGTGGGTGGCGTCTCGATCTGCACCACCAGGTCGACCGCGCCCATGTCGATGCCCAGCTCCAGCGAGGAGGTGGCCACCACGCACGGCAGGCCGCCGGACTTGAGCTCCTCCTCGACCACGGCCCGCTGCTCCTTGGACATCGAGCCGTGGTGGGCCTTGGCCACCGCGGGCGGCGCTCCCGATCCGATGCCGGACCCACCGACGGCCTCGGCGGGGAACCGGGTCATCGGTTCCGGTTCCTCGGCTGCGAGCTCGTTGATGCCCGCGGTGAGCCGTTCCGCCAGCCGTCGCGAGTTGCAGAACACGATCGTCGAGCGGTGCTGCCGGATCAGCTCCAGGACGCGTTCCTGGACCGACGGCCAGATCGAGGGGTGCTGCGCGGCCTGATCACCGGGATCGTCGGTGGAAGCGCCCAGTTCGGTCATGTCCGGCACTGGCACCTCCACCCGGACCTCGACCTCCTTCGGGTGGGCGGGCTGCACGGTGCGCACGGGCCGCCCGCCGGCCAGGTAGGTCCGCACCTCCTCGACCGGTCGCACAGTCGCCGACAGCCCGACGCGCTGCGCGGGGCGGGCCAGCAGCTCGTCGAGGCGCTCCAGCGACAGCGCGAGGTGCGCTCCGCGCTTGGTGCCCGCCACGGCGTGCACCTCGTCGACGATCACGGTCTCCACGCCCGCGAGGGACTCGCGGGCAGCCGAGGTGAGCAGCAGGAACAGCGATTCCGGCGTGGTGACGAGGACGTCCGGGGGCTTGCGGGCGAACGATCGCCGCTGGTCGGCGGGGGTGTCGCCGGTTCGGATGCCGACCTGGACGTCCGGTGGTTCGCTGCCCAGCCGCTGGGTGGCCTGCCTGATCCCGGCCAGCGGGGCGCGCAGGTTGCGCTCCACGTCGACGGCCAGGGCCTTCAGCGGCGACACGTAGAGCACCCGGCAGCGCAGCTTCGGGTCCGGCGGGACGGGTTCGGCCGCCAGTCGGTCGAGCGCGGACAGGAAGGCCGCGAGCGTCTTGCCGGAACCGGTCGGCGCCACCACCAGGGCGTGCTCACCCGCCGCGATGGCCTCCCACGCACCCCGCTGCGCCTCGGTGGGCGCGGCGAAGGCACCGCGGAACCAGTCGCGGGTCGCCTCGGAGAAGCCGTCCAGCACGTCGCTCATGCCTCCATGCTGGACCACGCCACCGACGAACGGCGCTGGTGACGGTGCTCGTCGATCGGTCGCGCCCGGAGCGCGGGTCGCCTGGCCCGCCACCCGCACGGCTGCGCGAAGTGGTTCCTCAGCGGCGGTTCTGCCAGAAGAAGCGGATGGCCAGCACGATGACGGCCAAGAGGGTCGCGGCGATCACCACTTGGCCGAGCGGCGTGGACATGCCGGTCGGATCGGCCTGCAGGAGCAGCACACCACCAGCGTACGGGTCCCACGTAAGGTGGTCGACGATGCGCCACACCGCTTTCCGCCGACGCATGGCCGAGGAGTTCGGCCGCGTGCGGTCCGAGATGCTCTCCCAGGACCACGTGTTCTCGTCGCTGGGCGGTAGGACCGTCGACCAGGCGCTCGAAGCCGGGTGCACGACCAAGGAGGTCTGGACGGCGGTCTGCGAAGCCTTCGAGGTTCCGCCGGAACGCCGGTGAGCGATCAGCCGCGGCTGCGCTGGTCCTGCGGGAAATCGGCCCAGAGGTTCTGGGCGCTGACCTGCTGCTGCTCGGTGCGCCCTGATTCGCGGTAGTGCTCGTAGGCCCTGCGGCGCTCCTGCTGCACGTTGCGCAACCGCTCGGCGGTGACCCGCCGCTGCTGCGCCGCGGTCGGGTGCCCTTCGGCGACCGCCATCTCGTCCTCGCACATCGGCTCGATCTCGGCGATCCGCTGCTCGTCGGCGATCACGTCGCTGCGGTCCTCGTGCGCCGGCGGCTGGTGGTGGCGGTAGCGGACGTAGGGGTTGTCCTCGGTCAGACCGCCGCTGACCCGGCCGTAGAGGCCGAAGAACAGCAGCGCCAGGCCTGCGACGAGGCTGAACACGACGTTCCGCAGCTCGAAGGCGAAGACGTTCCACGCGGTGTTGAGCACCGCCAGGTTGGCCAGGCCGGACAGGACGAACAGCCCGCCGATGGCCGCGGTCGTGGTGGAGGAGAGCGATCCGCCCCAGGCGGCGGCGCCGACCAGGATCGCGCCGACCGCGATCGAGACCACGGCGAGCAGGCCGTTGCTGGACAGGCCCAGCACGTCGATGCCGTCGGTGGTGAACAGCGGGACCCGGTTGGCGATCCCGAGCGCGCCGAAGATCATCAGGCACGTTCCGAAGACGGCCGCTGCGATCCGGTGGAAGCGGGCCAGCGGGTGTTCCGGTGGAAGGTAGCGATCCATCCGCATGTCGTGCACCTCCTGGACAACGCGAGGTGCTTCCCAGTGTCCGCTTGTGGCGAGCGGTTCGCACCGTCACACGTCCAGGTGATGTGACCGGCGTGTCGGGCTGACGCTCGAACATTCGTTCGCTTAGTATGGGCGCAACGGGAAGGGGATCGCCCGCAAACCCCGCGAGCCGGATTGTCGGTCCCAGCCCGTAGCGTCTGAAACGACGCGAACGACTCGTCTCACAGAGTCGCCCGAAGACCCGACTCGAAGACTTCACCGAGGTGGACCCCGATGGCAGCAGCGACACCGGACAAGGGCAAGGCGCTGGAACTGGCGCTCAGCCAGATCGACAAGCAGTTCGGCAAGGGATCGGTCATGCGGCTCGGCGAGGAGTCGCGGCCGCCGGTCGAGGTCATCCCCACCGGCTCCATCTCGCTGGACGTCGCGCTGGGCATCGGCGGTCTGCCGCGCGGTCGCATCGTCGAGATCTACGGCCCGGAGAGCAGCGGTAAGACCTCGGTCGCCCTGCACGCCGTGGCCGGCGCCCAGCAGCTCGGCGGAACGGCGGCCTTCGTCGACGCCGAGCACGCACTGGACCCGGAGTACGCCAAGGCGATCGGCGTGGACACCGACTCGCTGCTGGTCTCCCAGCCGGACACCGGTGAGCAGGCGCTGGAGATCGCGGACATGCTGATCCGCTCCGGCGCTCTGGACGTCATCGTCATCGACTCGGTGGCCGCGCTGGTGCCGCGCGCCGAGATCGAGGGCGAGATGGGCGACAGCCACGTCGGTCTGCAGGCCCGCCTGATGAGCCAGGCGCTGCGGAAGCTGACCTCCGCGCTCTACAACGCCAAGACCACCGCGATCTTCATCAACCAGCTCCGCGAGAAGGTCGGCGTCATGTTCGGCTCTCCGGAGACCACCACCGGTGGTAAGGCCCTGAAGTTCTACTCCTCGGTGCGTCTGGACGTGCGCCGGATCGAGACGCTCAAGGACGGCTCCGACGCGGTCGGCAACCGAACCCGCGTGAAGGTCGTGAAGAACAAGGTCGCGCCGCCGTTCAAGCAGGCCGAGTTCGACATCATCTACGGCGTCGGCATCAGCCGCGAGGGCTCGCTGATCGACATGGGTGTCGAGCAGGGCATCATCCGCAAGTCCGGTGCCTGGTACACCTACGAAGGCGACCAGCTGGGCCAGGGCAAGGAGAACGCCCGCAAGTTCATGCGGGAGAACCCGGACGTGGCCAACGAGATCGAGAAGCGGATCAAGGAGAAGCTCGGCATCGGTGCCACCCTCGACACCGAGGGCGAGAAGGCCGCCGAGCCCGCGCCGGTCGAGTTCTGATCTGAGCCTGGGCAGAAATGAACGACGAAGGTGCCACGCGCCGGGGGCGAGGTCGTCGCGCTCCCGGCGGCGAGTCCCGGGACGGCGAGGCGGCGGAGAACAAGCCGCCTCGCAAGCCCGAAGACCCGGCGGCGCATGCCCGTGACGTGGTGTACCGGTTGCTGGCGAGTCGCGCCCGCAGCCGGCTCGAACTGCGGCAGGCATTGCTGCGCAAGGAAATCGACGAAGACGTCGCCGACGGCGTGCTGCAGAAGTTCGCCGACGCGGGTCTGATCGACGACGCCTCGTTCGCCGAGGAGTGGGTCAACCAGCGCCAGCGCTCGCAGGGCCTCGGTCGCAAGGCGCTGGGCTTCGAGCTGCGCCGCAAGGGCATCGACGAGCACCTGGTCGAGTCCGCTCTGTCCAACGTGGACGGCGATGCGGAGGCCGAGCGCGCTCGTGAACTGGTGCAGCGCAAGCTGCGCAGCATGAACTCCCTCGACCGCACTGCGAAGATGCGCCGCCTGGTCGGGATGCTCGCCCGCAAGGGCTACTCCGAGGGCCTCGCCTTCCGCGTCGTCAAGGAGGAGATCGAGAACGCCGGGGACGACTCCGCGGGCTCGGACTTCGATTTCTCTTGAGCTCTCAACGGTTTCTGGGCCGTTGGGGTGAACCCGGGCGAACTCCGCGCTGAAACCGGCCTGCATCCCTAAGCTCCTGCGCGTCGCATGGACCGGCAACCCGACGCCGGTCGCGCTCCACGGACCTGGGGGAACGCTGTGAGCCAGCCCACGCGCACGCAAACGCGGAATCCGTACCTGCCGCAGCCGAAACCCAGATTCGGCAAGTTGGCGTGGACGGCGTTGATCCTCGGGATCGTCGGTCTCTGCGGTTCGGTCGTGCCCATCTTGAGCCACCCGACCGCGATCGCCGCGCTCATCGGCCTCGTGCTGGGGATCATCGCGTTGTTCGGAAGCAGGAAGGCGCTGGCCGGAATCGGTTCGGTGCTCTGCGTTCTGGCGGTCGTGGCCACGGTCCTGCTCCAGGGCACGATGGTCGCCGAGCTGAACCGGGTCTTCACCGGCGCTCATCCGGCGCCGGCGGAGAACGCGGCACCCGCGCCGGTTCTCCGGCTGGGATTCGGCGATCGGCACACGTGGCCGGACGGCCGCGCGATCTCGGTCCTCCCGCCTGCTCCTTACCAGGAGCTCAGCGAGTTCTCGCGTCCTTCGGCCGGCAAGCGGCACGTGCAGTTCCAGGTCGCCATCCGCAACGGCGGCCAGGACCCGTACAACGCCGTGACCGCGACGATCACCGTCGAGCACAACGGCCGCATGGCCAAGCAGCACTTCGGGGCGGGCGATCCGATCCCCGTCGCGCAGCTGCCCCCGGGCGGAGAAGTGCGCTACACCACGGTCTTCGAGATCGGCGCTGAACCGGGCGAGCTCCAGGTCAGCGTGCAGCCGTCGTTCAACACCGAGGAGACCGCCCGATTCGCAGGCCCGGTCTGATTCTCGGACGTGGGTACCAGAACGTCGGTGGCCCGTCGTAGGGTTCGTGGTCATGACGAAGGCGAGCCCGCGGCACATCGTGTGGGACTGGAACGGAACGCTCCTCGATGACAACCACGCGGTGGTCTCGGCGGTGAACAGCGTGTGCACCCACTTCGACCGGGAGCACATCGACATCGACGAGTGGCGCGCGATCTTCAGCCGCCCGCTGCGCGCCTGCTACGAACGTCTCCTCCGACGTGAGATCACCGAGGACGACTGGTCGCGCGTCGACCGGCTCTACCACGTCGCCTACCGCGAGCTGCTGGATTCCTGCGGCATGACCGAGGGGGTCCCGCACGTGCTGCAGGACTGGGCGGCGACGGGCGGAACCCAGTCGCTGCTGTCGATGTGGTTCCACGACGAGCTCGTCGACCTGGTCACGGCTCGCGGCCTGCACGATCTCTTCGACCGGATGGACGGGCTGCGCAGCTCGGTGGGCGGCGGTTCCAAGGACGTGCACCTGCGAGCGCACCTCGAGGCGCAGGAGCTCGACCCGGCCGAGGTGGTGCTCATCGGTGACGTCCTCGACGACGCCCACGCCGCCGAACAGGCGGGCGCGCAGTGCGTCCTGGTCACCACCGGAGTGATGGACCGCCCGAAGCTGGAGAAGTCCGGTTGCCCGGTCGCGGACTCGCTTCCGGAGGCCCTCACGCTCCTCGCGGCCTGAGGCCCGGGACGCCCGCCTGCGAGCGGGCGCCCCGCGATCTCAGCGCAGCGCGGCGGCCTCGGCGGCCAGCTGCTCGATCTTCGCCCACTCGCCCGCGGCCAGCAGGTTCTTCGGCGCGAGCCAGGAACCGCCGACGCATCCCACGTTGGGCAGCGCCAGGTAGTCCGGTGCGCTCGCCGGGCTGATCCCGCCCGTCGGGCAGAAGCGCAGGTGCGGAAGCGGTCCGGCGATGCCCTTGAGGAACGGCACTCCACCGCTGGGCTCGGCGGGGAAGAACTTCATCGCGGTCGCACCGCGCTCGGCCAGCCGCATCGCCTCGGAAACGGTGCCCGCGCCCGCCAGGTACGGAACGCCCGAGGCGTCCAGGTCGTCCAGCAACCGGTCCGTCGTACCGGGCGTGACCAGGTAGCGGGCACCGGCGTCGGCGGCCTGCTTGGCCTGGCCGACCTCGGTGATCGTGCCGGCCCCGGCGACCATGTCGGGAACCTCGGCCGCGATCCGCTCGATCGAGGGGAGACCTGCCGGCGTGCGCAGGGTGACCTCGATGGTCCGGATCCCGCCGCGCAGCAGCGCTTCGGCCAGCGGGACTGCGTGCTCGACGTCGTCCAAGGCCACCACCGGGACCACGGGCGCCAGGTCGAAGACGTCGGCTGCGGTGTTCATCTGCTCTTCCCCTCGCTTCGGGGCGGTCGTCCCGCCGCTGGTCATGCTCGCACCTGGCTGGTTCGCGGCTGCGCTTGCCCGAACACGCTCGCGCCCTGGTCGGCGCGGCCGACTGCCTGGCGGAACGCGGCGAACAGCTCGCGCCCGGTGCCGAACGGAGCCGGGTCGGCCCCGTCGGCGGGCGCGCGCGAGGCGAGCTCGTCGTCGGGCACGAGAACTTCCAGGGTTCCTCGGTCGGCGTCGAGGCGGACGAGGTCACCGTCCTGGATCCGCGAGAGCGGTCCGCCCGCAGTGGCTTCCGGGGTGAGCTGGATCGCCGCCGGGATCTTGCCGGACGCACCGGACATCCGGCCGTCGGTGACGAGCGCGACCTGGTGGCCGCGGTCCATCAGCACGCCCAGCGCCGGGGTG
Organism: Saccharopolyspora tripterygii; assembly: GCF_054778355.1. Classification (NCBI taxonomy): domain Bacteria; kingdom Bacillati; phylum Actinomycetota; class Actinomycetes; order Pseudonocardiales; family Pseudonocardiaceae; genus Saccharopolyspora; species Saccharopolyspora tripterygii. Next base: position 71,972 of record NZ_BAAGZP010000004.1, read on the forward strand.
AGCCCGTGCAGCTCGGGCATGCCGTTGGCCCGCGGACCCTGGTTGCGGATCACCACCACGACGTCGTGGTCGATCTCGCCCGCGGCGAAGGCGGCCGTGAAGGCGTGCTGGTCGTCGAAGACCCGCGCCGCTGCGGTGACGGTGCGGTGCTCGGCCGCCACCGCCGACACCTTGATCACCGCGCGCCCGAGGTTTCCCTCCAGCACCCGCAGCCCGCCGTCCGGCGCGAAGGGGTCGTCGACCCCGCGCAGCACGTCCTCGTCCAGGCTCTTCGCCGGGGCGTCCCGCCACACCAGCTCGCCGTCGTCGAGGAACGGCTGCTGCCGGTAGCGGTCGAGGCCGGGCCCGGCGACGGTCTGGACGTCGGCGTGCAGCAGTCCCGCGTCCAGCAGCTCGCCGACCAGCGTCTGCACGCCACCGGCGGCCGCGAAGTGGTTGATGTCGGCCGAGCCGTTCGGGTAGACCTGCGCCAGTGATGGCACGACCGCGGACAGCTCGGAGAAGTCGTCCCAGGTCAGCTCGATGCCCGCGGCGGCAGCGATGGCCGGCAGGTGCAGCGTGTGGTTGGTCGAGCCGCCGGTGGCCAGCAGCGCGACCACGCCGTTGACGATCGCCTTCTCGTCGAGCAGCTCGCCGATCGGCGCGCGGTCATCGCCCTGCCCGAGGCGCACCACCTGCCGGCCCGCCTCTTCGGTCAGCGCCTGGCGCAGCGGGGTTCCCGGTGGGACGAAGCTGGACCCGGGCAGGTGCAGGCCCATGGCCTCGACGACCAGCTGGTTGGAGTTGGCGGTGCCGTAGAACGTGCAGGTGCCGGGGGAGTGGTAGGAGGCGGATTCGGCCTCCAGCAGGTCTTCCCGGGTCGCCTTGCCCTCGGCGAACAGCTGCCGGATCCGGCTCTTCTCGCGGTTGGGGAGGCCGGAGGGCATAGGGCCCGCCGGAACCAGCAGGGTCGGCAGGTGACCGAACGACAGCGCGCCGATCAGCAGACCGGGCACGATCTTGTCGCACACGCCGAGAAGTAGCGCCCCGTCGAACATCTCGTGGGACAGCGCCACACCGGTGGCCATCGCGATCACCTCGCGGGAGAACAGCGACAACTCCATGCCGGTGCGGCCCTGCGTGATCCCGTCGCACATCGCGGGCACACCACCGGCGAACTGCGCGACACCACCCGCCTCGCGCACCGAATCCTTCAGCCACGCGGGGAACTCGGCGTAGGGCTGGTGCGCGGAGAGCATGTCGTTGTAGGCCGACACGATCGCCACGCCGGGCTTGCGGACACCACGCACCGCGAGCCGGTCGGAGCCGCTGCACGCGGCGAAGCCGTGCGCGAGGTTGCTGCAGGGCAGCTCGGCCCGGACCGGGCCCTGAGCGGCCGCGGCGGTGATGCGCTCCAGATAGGCGGAGCGGGTCTGCGCGCTGCGCTCCGCGATGCGGCGGGTGACCTGGTCGACGACGGCGTGCACTGGCGCCATGATCGCCTCCGATTGTTCAGCTGGACAAACGGGCGACAACGCTGGCGCCACATGGCGCGGGTCACACTAGCGGGTGTGGCCTGGATTTCACAATCGATCCAGTCGGGTGATCGTGGGGTGGGGAAGTTTTCATGAAAACTTCCCCACCCCACGAAACCCGTTCCCGCTGGGGTCCGGGCGTGCGCGATCATGGATTCCTCGCCCCGATGTTGAAGGAGTGGTTGTGAGGATTCGCCTGCTCGCCGTCGCGGCACTGGCCGTCGTCCTGACCGGATGCGGGCAAGCCGAACCCGCAACGCCGCCACCGCCTCCGCCCGCTGCCGAGATGCCGGTCCCACCGCCGAACTCCTCGGCGGGAAGCGACGTGGAACTAGGCAGCTCGCCGACGCTGACCGCGATCAAGCAGCGCAAGCGCCTGCTGGTCGGCGTGCGCGCCGACCAGCCGGAGTTCGTGACCAGGGATCCGGCGGGGGAGTACCGCGGATTCGACGCCGACGTCGCCCGCGACCTCGCCGACCGCATGGGTCTCGACCCCAACACCCAGGTCCAGTTCCGCCGCCTGCCGCCGAACATGCAGCGCAACGCGATCGGCGCGGGCAACGTCGACATCATGCTCGGCGGCACCGCGAACGACCCGCAGCTCATCGCGATCCCGTACGCGGTCACCGACGCCGAGCGGAACGTGGTCGTCAAGGCCGACGATCCGAAACTCGTCGACGAGCTGCGGGCGATGCTCGAAGCCGGTGTCGCCGACGGGACCTGGCAACGCCTCGCCGACCAGAACCTGACACCCCAAGGCATTTCGGCTCACCCGTGAAGAACGGGGTGCCTCCGCGCGGAGGCACCCCGTTCTTCACGGATCCGGTCAGACCGCGGCGGTGGCTTGGCCGGCGTCCTGGAGGGCGACCGTGCCGAGCTTGCCCTTGCGGCCCTGGCTGAGACGACGTTCGGTGAAGGTCGCCAGCTTGCTCAGCGCGTAGTTGATGAGGATGAAGATCGCACCGACCACGATGTAGGTCTGGATCGGGTTGTTGAGGTTCTGGATGATCACCTGCGCTTCGCGGACCACGTCGACGTAGGCGACGATGAAGCCCAGCGAGGTGTCCTTGACGATGACCACGAGCTGGCTGATCAGCGCCGGCAGCATCGCCCGGAACGCCTGCGGCAGCAGCACCTGGCTCAGCACCTGGCCGCGGCGCAGGCCGATGGCGTAGGCGGCTTCGCTCTGCCCCTTCGGCAGCGCCAGGATCCCGGCCCGCACGATCTCGGCGATGATCACCGAATTGTACGCGGTCAGGCCGATCACCAGGAACCACATCGGCGAGAGGTCCAGGCCGAGCGAGGGCAGCACCCGGAAGGCGAAGAACACCATGATCACGACCGGAACGCCGCGCAGCAGCTCGACCACGCCGACCACGAGCCACCGGTACCACGGCGCGCTCACCACCCGGGTGATCGCCAGCAGGGTGCCGATGACCATCGAGAACACCATCGCCAGCACGGCTGCGGTAAGCGTTCCCAGCAGGCCGGTGCCCATCAGGCCCCAGAGCGCGGTGAACGTGCCGTTGGTCGGGTCCAGCAGCGGACCCCACTTCTCGGCGGTGAGCTGCCCCTGCGTGCCCAGCGTGTAGACGATCCAGCCGACGAGCGCGAGCAGCAGCAGGCCGACGGTGGCGCTGGCGACCAGCGAACGCCGCTTCGCCTGCGGGCCGGGGGTTTCGTAGAGAACCGCGTTGGTCATCGCGCGATCGCCACCTTCCGCTCCAGGTAACTCAGCAGCAGACCGGCCGGGATGGTGATCACCAGGTAGCCCAGGACCACGCCGATCAGCACCGGGAGCGCGGACAGGCCGCGCGCCGAGGTCAGCGTGTCGCCGACGGAGAACAGGTCCCCACCGACGCCGAACGCGCCGACCAGCGCCGAGTTCTTGATCATCGCGATGATCACGTTGCCCAGCGGCGGGACCACCGTGCGCACCGCTTGCGGGAGCACGACCAGCGACAGCGACTGGCCGAAGGTCAGGCCCACCGCGCGAGCGGCCTCGGCCTGACCGGCCGGAACGGCGTTGACGCCGCTTCGGATCGCCTCGCACACGAAGGCCGAGGTGTAGAGCGCCAGGCCGATGGTGCCGAACCAGAAGTAGGAGCCGTTGACGCCCAGCTCCGGCAGGCCGAACGCCATGAAGAACAGCACGACGGTCAGCGGGCAGTTGCGCAGCACGTTGACCCAGGTGGTCCCGGCGCCGCGCAGCGGAGGCAGCGGGGAGACCCGGAAGCCCGCCGCGATGGTGCCGAGGACCAGCGCGATCAGGCCCGCCAGCAGGCAGATCTCCAGCGTGCGAACGAGGCCGCTCAGGTACAGCGGCAGGTTGTCGATGATGACTTGCACAGGTTCCACTCCGGCCAGGAGATGAGGGTGCCGACCGGAAACGGACGACACCCTCATTCCGCGATCAGGTCAGCTGCAGGGGTCGGGTTGCGGGAGGTTCGGCGTCTGCTTGGAGACCTTGCCCGCGGTCGCCTGCCAGGCCTTCGCGTAGGTGCCGTCCTGGCTTGCCTGCGCGAGCGTCTTGTCGATGAACTCGCAGAACTTCGTGTCGCCCTTCTTGATGCCCATGCCGTAGGGCTCCTCGGTGAAGGGCTTCTCCACCAGCTTGAACTGGCCGCCGCTCTGCTCGACCAGACCCATCAGGATCACGTTGTCCGTGGTGACCGCCTGGACCTGGCCGGTGCGCAGCGCGTCGGCGCACTTGGAGTACACGTCGAAGAGCACCAGGTTCTGCTCGTCGACGTACTCCTTGATCTTCTCGGCCGGGGTCGAGCCGGTCACCGAGCAGACCTTCGCCCCGGTGGGCCGCAGCGCCTCCGGACCGGTGATCTGGGCGTTGTCGGACTTGACCATGATGTCCTGGCCGGCCGTGTAGTACGGCCCGGCGAAGCTGATCCGCTGCTTGCGGGAGTCGTTGATCGTGTAGGTCGCGACGACCATGTCGACGCGGTCCTGCTCGATGATCTCCTCGCGGGTCTTGCTCGGCGCCTCGACCCACTGGATCTTGTCCGCGGGGATGCCCAGCTTCGCCGCGACCAGCTTGGCCATCTCGACGTCGAAGCCCTGCGGCTTGCCGTCCAGGCCGTTGAGGCCGAACAGCGGCTGGTCGATCTTGGTGCCGATCCGGATCGTGCCCGCCTGCTTGAGGTTGGCCATCGTCGTGCCGGGTTCGAACTGGGCGTTCTGATCGACCGGGATCTCCGGGGCGCCACCGGCCAGCTGGTTCTCGCCGCCCCCGCCGCAGGCGGACAACGCCAGGGCCAGCGATGCCGTCAGCACCGTGACCAGGCGGACTCTCTTGCCTCGCATCTGCTTACGCCTCTCTGTGCAATGGTGGTGACACTCAGTGGGTGAGGATCTTGCCGAGGAAGTCCTTGGCCCGTTCGCTCTTCGGCTCTCCGAAGAACTTCTCGGGCTCGCCGTCCTCGACGACCTCGCCATCGGCCATGAACAGCACTCGGTGCGCGGCGCGGCGTGCGAAACCCATCTCGTGCGTGACGACGACCATCGTCATGCCCTCGTCGGCGAGGCCGGTCATCACGTCGAGCACCTCGTTGACCATCTCCGGGTCCAGCGCTGAGGTCGGCTCGTCGAAGAGCATGACCTTCGGCTTCATCGCGAGCGCGCGGGCGATCGCCGCCCGCTGCTGCTGACCGCCGGAGAGCTGCGCGGGGTACTTCTCGGCCTGGTCGGCGATGCCGACGCGCTCCAGCAGCTTCATCGCGTCGCGCTGCGCCTCGTCCTTGTTCTGCCCGCGGACCTTGATCGGCCCGAGCGTGACGTTCTCCAGGATGGTCTTGTGCGCGAAGAGGTTGAACTGCTGGAAGACCATGCCGACGTCGGCGCGCAGTTCGGCCAGGGCGCGTCCCTCGGCCGGGAGCGGAACACCGTCGATCTCGATGGTGCCGTCGTTGATCGGTTCCAGCCGGTTGATGGCCCGGCACAGCGTGGACTTGCCGGAACCGGAGGGACCCAGGACCACGACGACCTGTCCCTTGGGCACTTCGAGGTCGATCGACCGCAGCACGTGCAGTGAGCCGAAGAACTTGTCGACCGCGGACATCCGGATCATCGGGACGTCCGTGGGGGCTGCGGTCATTCAGTGCTCCCGAATGAGTCGGTTTTGCGGATTTCGTTTGCCGAAACTTAAGCCTGCTGCTGCTCCGGCGTCCAGTGCTTGGGATGGATCGGTTGTTTCAAATCCGTTACGCACCGGAGTGGGGTTCGTCCACTTGCCCGCTCGTCGCGTCGTCACTCCCGTAACGCCGGTTGCGTTCCGTAACCGGCCAGAGCGGGGGACTCCTGCTCGCTCGTCGTTCCGGGCGGGTGCATCGGGGATCTGACCAGGCGCTACCGTGGAACGGTGAGCACGAAGACGTACGAGATCCGCACTTTCGGCTGCCAGATGAACGTGCACGATTCCGAGCGGCTCGCGGGCATGCTGGAGGACGCGGGGTACGCGCGGGCCGAGACCGGCCGTGAGATGCCGGCCGATGTGGTCGTGTTCAACACCTGCGCCGTGCGCGAGAACGCCGACAACCGGCTCTACGGAACGCTCGGTCACATGCGCCCGCAGAAGGACATCAACCCGGGCATGCAGATCGCCGTCGGCGGCTGCCTCGCGCAGAAGGACCGCGACACGATCGTCAAGAAGGCGCCCTGGGTCGACGTCGTCTTCGGCACCCACAACCTCGGTTCGCTGCCGACGCTGCTGGAGCGCGCGCGGCACAACCAGGAGGCCGAGGTCGAGATCCTGGAGTCGCTGGACGTCTTCCCGTCCACGCTCCCGGCCCGGCGCGACTCCGCCTACTCCGGCTGGGTCTCGGTGTCGGTGGGCTGCAACAACACCTGCACCTTCTGCATCGTGCCCGCGCTGCGCGGCAAGGAGAAGGACCGCCGTCCCGGCGAGATCCTCTCCGAGGTCGAGGCGCTGGTGTCCGAGGGCGTCCTCGAGGTGACCCTGCTCGGCCAGAACGTCAACGCCTACGGCGTGGAGTTCGGCGACCGCTTCGCGTTCGGCAAGCTGCTGCGCTCCTGCGGTGAGATCGACGGGCTTGAGCGCGTGCGGTTCACCTCGCCGCACCCGCGCGACTTCACCGACGACGTCATCGAGGCGATGGCCGAGACGCCCAACGTCTGCCCGCAGCTGCACATGCCGCTGCAGTCCGGTTCGGACCGGATCCTCAAGGCGATGCGCCGTTCCTACCGCAGCGAGCGCTTCCTCGACATCGTCGGCAAGGTGCGCGCGGCGATGCCGGAAGCGGCCATCACCACCGACATCATCGTCGGATTCCCGGGGGAGACCGAGCAGGACTTCGAGGACACGCTGGAGGTCGTGCGCCGCGCTCGCTTCTCCAGCGCCTTCACCTTCCAGTACTCCAAGCGCCCGGGCACGCCCGCTGCGGACATGCCCGAGCAGCTGCCCAAGGAGGTCGTGCAGCAGCGCTACGACCGGCTGGTCGCGCTGCAGAACGAGATCTCCTGGGAGGAGAACCAGAAGATCGTCGGCCGTGAGGTCGAGCTGCTGGTCGCCGAGGGGGAGGGGCGCAAGGACGCCGAAACCCACCGGCTGTCCGGCCGCGCCCGCGACGGCCGCCTGGTGCACTTCACCCCCACCGGTGCGCTCGACGGCGAGATCCGGCCCGGCGATCTCGTGCGCACCACGATCACCCGCGCCGCTCCGCACCACCTGGTCGCCGACGCCGACATCGCCGGTCACCGGCGGACCCGCGCGGGCGATCACTGGGAGGAGGGCGTGCGGCCCAAGACCTCCGGGGTCAGCCTCGGGTTGCCCTCCATCGGTGCCCCGGCCGCGGAGCCGGCGGCGCAGCAGGGATGTGCGTGTTGAGCGAGGAGCAGGACGTCGAGCAGCGCGGCGAGGTGCTGCGGCAGTTCGATCCGGGCAGGAAGGCGCTGATCATCGCCACGGTGATGCTGGTGCTCGTGGTGAGCGCGTTGCTCCCGTGGGTCGCTGGCAGCGCCGGTTGGCAGGTGCTGACCGGCCAAGCCGATCCCGCGCTGAAGGTGGGGCTGCTGCCCCGGTTGTTCGCGATCAACTCCGCGATCGTCGGCCTCGGTTTCGGCGCGCTGGCCCTGATCACCCGGCGCTGGGGCGCGGCCTTCCTGGCAGGTGTCGCCGGCCTGGTGGTCACCTTCGAAGGCATGATCGCGATCTGGTCCCGCCAGACCAGCGGCCACACCGGTCCGGGGCTCGGCCTCGTGCTCGCGGTCGTGTGCATGGCGGTGCTGGCGATCCAGTGGATGCGCATCGTCTGGTCCCGCGACTGAGACCGCGGGCAGTTTTGGTCCGAACCGTCCCATGATCATGTCCGTTCCGCCCGGACAGTTCGGACCAAAACTGCCCCGAACGAACACGACGCCCGCACCGAACCCCGGCGCGGGCGTCGTCGTCTTCGCAGATCAGCGGCTGGCGATCGCCTGCTCTGCCGCGTGCAGCCACTCGCGCCACTGCGCCGCCTGCTCGTCGGCCTTCTTCGCCCGTCGCTCGTCGCCCGCTGCGCGGGCCTTCTCCGCCTGGGCCTCGAACTGCTCGACGCGCTCGCGGAACTGATCGACCCGCGCCTGGGCCTCCGGGTCCGTGCGACGCCACTGGGCGTCGGCGGCGTCGCGCACCTTGTCGGCGACGCCTCGCAACCTGCCCTCCAGCTCGCGCATCCGCTCGCGCGGCACCTTGCCGATCTCGTCCCAGCGCTCCTGCACCCGCTGCAGCTGCGACTGCGCGGTCTTCAGATCCGCTGACGGGTCGATCTGCTCGGCCTCGACCAGCAGCTCCTCCTTGAGCTTGGCGTTGGCCACGAACTCGGCGTCGCGCTCGGAGAACGCCTCCGAGCGACGGCTGAAGAACCGGTCCTGCGCGGCGCGGAAGCGCTGCCAGAGCGCGTCGTCGCTGTCCTTCGGCGCGCGACCGGCGGCCTTCCACTCGGCCATCAGCTGCTTGTAGCGGTTGGCCGCGTCGCCCCACTCGCTGGACTCGGTGAGCGCCTCGGCCTCGTCGACCAGCTCCTGCTTGCGGGACTTGGACGCCGCGCGCTGCCGGTCCAGCTCGGCGAAGTGCGAACCGCGACGGCGGCTGAACGCGTCGCGGGCCTTGGAAAAGCGTCGCCACAGCTGTTCATCGGTCTTGCGGTCGACGCCGCGGACCTTCTTCCACTCGTCGAGGATCTGGCGCAGCCGGTCACCGGCCGATTTCCAGTGCGTCGCCTCGTGGGCGATCTCCTCGGCCTCCGCGACCAGCGCTTCCTTGCGGGCGATGGCCTCGGCGCGGGCGCGCTCCTTCTCGTGCTTGGCGCCCTCGACGGCTTCCTCGGCGCGCACCAGCAGGTGTTGGATGCGGGCGTCGAGCGCGGCGAGATCACCGATCACCGCGGCGTCGGCCAACGACTCGTGCAGGTGCTTGGCGTTGCTGAGCGTGTGCTTCGGCTCGCCTGCGTGGGTGCCCAGCCGGGTCTCCAGCAGCTCGACCTCGGTGACGATGTCGTCGAACTTGCGCGCGTAGAGGGCCAGGCCTTCGGCCGCATCGCCGGCTTGCCAGGAACCGATCGCCCGCTCACCGTCGGCGGTGCTCACGTACACCGTGCCGTCGGCATCCACCCGTCCCCACCGGGACGGATCAGCGGAGGCCTTCGGTACTGCGGGCGCGACCGCGGGTGACCCGGTGTTGCTCGTGGTCGAGTCCGCGACCGCCTTGTTGGCGACCGACTCGGGGGTCGTGTCCTGGTGCGTCATGGCCGGGTTCCTCCTTGCGTGCCCGCTCCGATGCCCGTGACCAGCACGGGCGCCCCGCATCGGCGGGGCCCAGCAAGCGTCGGCCCGGACCGTCGGACGGTCCGGCCTCCGTTGGCGCATTCAAACAGGTCAACAGCCGATTCGGTACTCCATGACCGAATCGGTGCCCGGTTGGAACCTGGGAGCGTCGTGACCTGCACGGCTTCATTGTCATCGGTCACCCGTGCGGTGGCAGCGAGCAGGGTGCCGATGCCTCGCATCGACCCGCTCCGCCGCAGTGCGCGGCCACCCGCTCCAGCCAACTCGACCGTGACCTCATACCGCGCACGGGCATGACCACCCGCGCGCCCTCGTGCCGTACCCGCCGCCACCGGCTGCTGCGCGGACCGTGCGGTCCGACGCCGGGAGCCGAGCGGCAGCGGGGCGCCTGTTCGCGCGCCGTGTCCAGTCTGGCGGATCCGAGCGCCGAATGGGTGGCCGTTCGCGCAGATCCCTCCGGGCCGATCCGATTCAGCTCGGGCACCTCCGCCGGTCTGGGGGAGTTCCGACCGCCCAGATCCGGCCCCGGGGCCTGCCGCTAACACGGCGTGGTCGCCCAGGGGACCTGGAAGGGTGAACTCGCTGGTCTAGGGCCTGATCGCAGGCGATCCGCGACGCCCGGACCGGTACCGGGCGACGATGACCACGGCCCCGCCCTCTTAGAGTTCTGCACGTGTCTTCTTCCCCGCGTCCCGTCGCCGTCGTCGGACCCACCGCGACCGGCAAGTCCGACCTCGCCCTGCAGCTGGCCGAGCGGCTCGACGGCGAAGTGATCAACGCCGATGCGATGCAGCTCTACCGCGGGATGGACATCGGCACCGCCAAGCTGCAGGTCGGGGAGCGGCGAGGCATCCCGCACCACCAGCTCGACGTCCTCGAAGTCACCGAGACGGCCTCGGTCGCCGCCTACCAGAGGGAGGCCCGCGCGGTCGCGGAAGACGTGCTCGCCCGGGGGCGCACCCCGATCCTGGTCGGCGGCTCGGGGCTCTACGTGCAGGCCGTCGTCGACGACCTGTCGTTCCCCGGAACGGATCCGCAGGTGCGGCAGAGGTACGAGGACGAGCTGGCCGCGCTCGGTCCGGTCGCGCTGCACCGCAAGCTCGCCGAACTCGACCCCGCCGCTGCGGAGTCCATCCTGACCAGCAACGGGCGCCGCATCGTGCGGGCGTTGGAGGTCATCGAGATCACCGGTGCGCCGTTCTCCGCGAACCTGCCCACCCCGGGACCGCCTCGCTACGGCACGGTCCTGATCGGCCTGGACCGGCCGGCCGAAGACCTCGACGACCGCGTCGACGACCGCGTGACCAGCATGTTCGACGCGGGGCTCGTCGACGAGGTGCGCCACCTGGATGAGAAGGGCCTGCGCCACGGCCGCACCGCCAGTCGCGCGTTGGGCTACCAGCAGGTGCTCGCCGAGTTCGACGGCGCCGAGGACATGACCGCCGCAGCCGCTGAGACCGCGCGGCTGACCCGTCGCTTCGTGCGGCGCCAGCGCTCGTGGTTCCGCCGCGATGAGCGCATCACCTGGTTCGACGCCGCCACCCCCTCGCTCGCCGACGATGTCCTCGCCCTGCTGTCTACGTAGACTGGGTGACGTGCACGCCTTCGGAGGACCCGAGTACACCAAGGGCCACGGGACCCAGAACGATTTCGTCATCCTGCCCGACCCGAGCGGTGAGCTGGAGCTCACCGACGACCGGGTGCGCGCGCTGTGCGACCGGCAGCGGGGCCTGGGCGCCGACGGGGTGCTGCGCGTGATCCGCGCGGGAGCCCTGCCCGACGCTCCCGCCGACGTCCCGTCCGACGTGTGGTTCATGGACTACCGCAACGCCGACGGGTCGATCGCCGAGATGTGCGGCAACGGGGTGCGGGTCTTCGCCCGTTACCTCGTCGAAGCCGGACTGGCCGAGCAGGGCGAGCTGCCGATCGGCACTCGTGCGGGTGTCCGGCCGGTGCGCACCCACGCCGACGGTCGGGTGACCGTCGAGATGGGCCAGGCCAAGATCTTCGGGGAGTCCACCACCACCGTGGCCGGGACGTCGTTCCCGGGCGTCGCGGTCGACGTCGGCAACCCCCACCTGGCCTGCGTCGGAGACCACGACCTCGACCTGCTCGACCTGACCACCGCCCCGCCGCACGACGCGAACCTGTTCCCGGACGGCGTGAACGTCGAGTTCGTCCAGCCGATGAACGACGACGAGGTGCGGATGCGGGTGCACGAGCGCGGCGTGGGCGAGACCCGCTCCTGCGGCACCGGCACGGTCGCCGCGACCGCCGCCGCACTGCACGCCGCAGGTCAGACCACCGGTCGCCGCGTGGTGCACATCCCGGGCGGCACCGTCGAGGTCGAGATCACCGCGAGCGGGTCCACCCTGACCGGCCCGGCGGTGCTGGTCGGCGGCGGACGCTTGACCTCCGAGTGGTGGCAGAACCCGTGACGACCTCGTCGGCGATCCTGACCCCGCAGCTCAGCGCTGCGCGGCCGGGTCCGGGAAAGCGCAGCGCCCGATAATGAGTCGCGCCGCGTGGGATAATGAAGGTGATATGAGAGATTCCTTGACCGCATCCCCAGAGCTCGACAACGACGCCGCGCTGGACCAGGGCGTGGCAGCCGACGCCGAATTCGAACCGATCCTGGCCGGAAGCGAACCATCCACGGGCGAGATGGAACTGGAGGAGCGCGCGTCGCTGCGGCGCATCTCCGGTCTGTCCACCGAGCTCGAGGACATCACCGAGGTCGAGTACCGGCGTCTCCGCCTGGAGCGCGTCGTGCTCGTGGGCGTCTGGACCGAAGGCGACGCCGAACACGCGGACGCCTCGCTGGCCGAGCTCGCCCGCCTCGCCGAGACCGCCGGCTCGGAGGTGCTCGAAGGCATCATTCAGCGGCGCGACCGGCCCGACCCGGGCACCTACGTCGGCTCCGGCAAGGTCCGCGAGCTGCGCGATCTCGTCGCCTCCAACGGCGCCGACACCGTGATCTGCGATGGTGAGCTCTCGCCCGGCCAGCTCCGGCAGCTGGAGGAGAAGCTCAAGGTCAAGGTCGTTGACCGCACCGCGCTGATCCTCGACATCTTCGCCCAGCACGCTCGCTCCAAGGAGGGCAAGGCGCAGGTCGAGCTCGCTCAGCTGCAGTACTTCCTGCCGCGGCTCCGCGGTTGGGGTGAAACGATGTCCCGTCAGGCCGGTGGCCGGGCGGGCGCCAACGGCGGCGTGGGCACCCGTGGTCCCGGTGAGACCAAGCTGGAGACCGACCGCCGGAGCGTCCACAAGCGCATCAGCAAGCTCCGCAAGGAGCTCGCCGCGATGAAGACCGTCCGCGGCACCAAGCGCAGCCGGCGCGAGTCCAACGAGGTTCCCGGCGTGGCCATCGCCGGCTACACCAACGCGGGCAAGTCCAGCCTGCTCAACGCGCTGACCGGCGCGGGCGTTCTGGTCGAGGACGCGCTGTTCGCGACCCTGGACCCGACCACCCGCAAGGCGGTCACCCCGGAAGGCCGTCCGCACACGCTCACCGACACCGTCGGTTTCGTCCGGCACCTCCCGCACCAGCTGGTCGAGGCGTTCCGCTCGACCCTCGAAGAGGTCGCCAGCGCAGACCTGCTGGTCCACGTCGTCGACGGTTCCGAGGGGTCGCCGCACGAGCAGGTCGCCGCGGTGCGCGAGGTGCTCAGCGAGATCTCCGAGGAGCACTCCTCGGAGATGCCGCCCGAGCTGCTCGTCGTCAACAAGATCGACTCGGTGGACGCGACTCGCATGGCCGAGCTGCGCCGCCTGCTGCCGGAAGCCGTGTTCGTCTCGGCGCACAGCGGCAAGGGCATCGAGGGCCTGCGCGAGATCATCGCCGACCGGCTCCCGCGCCCGGAGGTGTTCGTCGACGCCTTGATCCCCTACACCCGGGGTGACCTGGTGGCGCGGCTGCACAACGACGGTGAGGTCGTCGAGGAGGAGCACACCCCGGAGGGCACTCGGATCCAGGCCAAGGTCCGCCCGGACCTCGCGGCACTGATCGAGCCGTTCGCGGCGCACGGTGCGGCCTGATCGAGCCGGCGGCCTGACCGGGGCCGCACTGCTCGCCGCCTGCACGATCCTCGCCGGTGCGCCCGCGCACGCGCAGTCGGCGCCCGTCGAGCTGTGCACGGTCGAGGACTCGGAGCTCTCCGAGCTCTCGGGCCTCGTTTCGGACGGCTCCAGCTGGTGGGCCGTCGGTGACAGCGGATCCGCGGTGCGAGCGTTCGAGCTCGACCCGCGGACCTGCGAGATCCGTTCTCAGCGCGTCGGGGACAACGACCCGTACGACGTGGAGGACTTGGCGCTCGCGCCCGACGGTGCGCTGTGGCTCGCCGATACCGGCGACAACCGGCACAAGCGCAAGGACGTCGCGCTGCACGTGCTCCCCGCGGGCGGTGGCTCGGCGATCTACCGGATGTCCTACCCGGACAGCCCGCACGACGCCGAAGCGCTGCTGCTGGACCGGGCAGGCGTGCCCTACGTCGTGACCAAGGAACCCCTCGGCTGGGCCGGGGTCTACCGGCCCGCGCAGCCGCTCGACCCGCAGCGCACCGTCCCGATGGAGAGGGTCGGCTCGGTGTCCCTGCGCACGACCAAGACGCCGGGCGGGCCCCTCGACGGATCGATGGGCTCGGTCCTGGTCACGGGCGGTTCGGTGAGCTCGGACGGCACTCTGGTGGCACTGCGCACCTACACCGAGGCCTACGTCTACCGCTCCCCGAACGGCGACGTGCTGGAAGCGCTCAAGAGCGAACCGGTGCGGATCCCGCTCCCCGACGAGGAGCAGGGGGAGGCCATCGCCTGGGAACCCGGCGGAAGTCTGCTGTCGGGTTCCGAAGGCAACGAAGCGGTCCGCCGGATCTCCGGTGCGAACGGCGACCCGGCCGCGTCGAGTCCGGCCGAGCAACCGGCCGCTCCCGGCGGCACCGACCAGGCCCAGCCCTCCACCGAGAACGAGGGCATGTCGACCGGCCAAGCGCTGCTGTCCGCCGGGATCGTCGCAGCCCTGCTGCTCTACCTCATCGGCTGGCGGCGCAGGCGCGCCTGAGCCGCCGCGAGCCCGCAACGCGGTGCTGCTCGCGCGAAACGGGCGTCACGCCCACCGGCGGACGGTTGCGCGTGCGCCGGCGCGCACGCGCAACGACTGCGGGGTCGTGCGTTCAGAGGCGACGCAGGACCGCGACGACCTTGCCCAGGATCTGGGCGTCGTCGCCGAGGATGGGCTCGAAGGCCGAGTTGTGCGGCATCAGCCAGACGTGCTCGTCGGTGCGCTTGAACGTCTTCACCGTCGCCTCACCGTCGATCATCGCCGCGACCACCTCGCCGTTGTCGGCGTCGGGCTGCTGGCGGACGGCGACCCAGTCGCCATCGGTGATGGCCAGGTCGACCATCGAGTCGCCGACGACCTTCAGCAGGAAGAGCGTCCCGTCTCCGACGATCTCCTTCGGCAGCGGGAAGACGTCCTCGATGGACTCCTCGGCCAGGATGGGGCCGCCCGCCGCGATGCGGCCGACGACCGGCACGTAGGCCGGCTTCGTCTGGGGCTCGTTGTCCGGCTCGCCGCCGACCAGCACGCCCACGGTGCGCGGGCGGTGCGGGTCGCGGCGCAGGAAGCCCTTCCGCTCCAGCACGCGCAGCTGATAGGCGACCGACGAGGTCGACGTGAGACCCACGGCATCACCGATCTCGCGGACGCTGGGTGGGTACCCGTGCTCGCTCATCCACTCCCGGATGGCCTCGAGCACCTTCAGCTGGCGGTCGCTGAGCTCTTCCGCCGCGGTCGCCTGTTCTGGCACGCCGTCCACCTCGGCAGGGGAGTTCTTGATGTCGTTTACGCGGCCCCCGATAGAGCCGGTCGCATTGCTCGCCACCGCTGCCTCCTGATCCGTGTGAACTGCGGTGCTGGTCCGCGTCGAGCGGGATGCCGCCCCCGGTCGTGGTCGCCGTGAACCGCTGCCCGCCGCGCGCTTTCCACAGTAGACGCGAGAAACACGGAGATCAAACACCTGTTCGAGTTAATTTTCGGCCCGGGTCTCGCGTTGAAGGCCACTCTTGGTACACAATCGCACGGAGGTTCGATCGAACAACCTTTCGATCATCGTTCCGCGCGGGAGGCGACATGACCACGTTCATCGACACAGTACGGCGGGTTCGACCGGTTGAGCGGGAGTCGCTCGCCGTTCGGCCGGAAGTCGAGCCGATCGTGTCGCCGCGACGCCGGGCCGATGAGGGCCGCCCGCACGGCCGGGTGCTCCAGGCCGCTGACCGGGGACGGAGCGGGGAGCCCAGATCGTGCGCGGGGCCCGCTCGCGAGACCGGCAGAGTCGGCGAGTGGCTGGTGCTCGCCGGTGTCGGCGCGGCGACCTTCCTGGTCGTGGTGCTGCTGGGGCTGTTCGGGTCGAGCGACGCGCCGGTGACGGGAGGTACCGCCGTTGTGCAGGTGCGAACGGGGGACACTCTTTGGGGCATCGCGACGCGGATGGCGCCCGACGCGGACCCGCGCTCGGCGGTCGACCGCATCGTCGAGCTGAACGGCCTCGGGACGGCTTCTGCTGAGGCCGGCCGGTTCCTGGTGGTGCCGGTCGATAACTGACCGAACCCCAAGATGTTGTGGTTCGCCGGGTTTTCGCAGTTGGCGCAGGGGGTGCGTCATCCGGGCGGGCGAAACGGGTGTGTCGGTTTGCAACGCGGTCTGACGCGGGTTTAGAGTCGACCACAACATCTAGTAGTTACGTCCGTGTGGTTAGTCCACAGATTGGGCCTCCGCTCCTCTGGGTACCTCATGGGCGTACTGGTCGCGCCCGGTGTGAGCCGGGCAGCGGCCGCTCAAGGGGGAAGGGGGGTGCATGGCCGGTGCGGTGCCCGTTCTGCCGCGGCGATGACTCCAGGGTCGTGGACTCGCGCGAAGTGGAGGACGGCCAGGCGATCCGTCGCCGACGGTCGTGCTCGTCGTGCGGTCGTCGATTCACGACCATTGAAGAACTGGTGTTGTCGGTCGTGAAGCGGTCGGGCGTCACCGAGCCCTTCAGCCGGGAGAAGGTGGTGACCGGGGTGCGCCGCGCTTGTCAGGGGCGCCCGGTAGAAGAGGACGCGCTGCAGCAGTTGGCCCACCAGGTCGAGGAGGCGATCCGGTCCTCCGGAGTCGCCGAGCTGCCCAGCCACGAAGTCGGGCTGGCCATCCTCGGGCCGCTGCGGGAGCTGGACGAAGTCGCCTACCTGCGATTCGCGAGCGTCTACCGCGCGTACTCCTCGGTGGAGGACTTCGAGAAGGAAATTGCCGATCTGCGGGCAGCGAGGGAGATCCCGCAGGACGGCGAACGACTAGACGTGGAGTGCGGCGGTTGAGCAAGCCGCGACGGCGCGCGTCCCGCAGCGGGGGCGGAAGCGCGAAAGGTCCGTCGTCCCGGGCGGGGACGACGAAGAAGACAGGGTCACGACCGAACCGGACGGGGAGCCCGGACGGGGCCGACGAAACGCTACGAGTGACTGAGCGAGCGATGAAGAAGGAAAAGGGGCAGGTCATGACAGAGACCGTCGGTAGCCCGGCCGGCGCAGCGGGGGAGCCGGAAGCAGGTGCCCGTGAGGGCATGCGGGTGGAGCGCGTCTACACCACCGAGGGGGTGCACCCCTACGACGACGTCAAGTGGGAGCGCCGCGACGTGGTGATGACCAACTGGCGGGACGGTTCGGTCAACTTCGAGCAGCGCGGGGTCGAGTTCCCCGACTTCTGGTCGTTGAACGCGGTCAACATCGTCACCAGCAAGTACTTCCGCGGTGCCGTCGGCACCGAGGAGCGCGAGAGCAGCCTGCGGCAGCTCATCGACCGGGTTGTGAAGACCTACGTCGCCTCCGGCGTCGAGAACGGCTACTTCGCGACCGACGCCGATGCCGAGATCTTCGAGCACGAGCTGACGTACATGCTCCTGCACCAGGTCTTCAGCTTCAACTCGCCGGTCTGGTTCAACGTGGGAACCAGCTCCCGCCAGCAGGTCTCGGCCTGCTTCATCCTGTCGGTCGACGACACGATGGAGTCGATCCTCGACTGGTACAAGGAAGAGGGCCTGATCTTCAAGGGCGGCTCCGGCGCCGGGCTGAACCTGTCCCGCATCCGCTCCTCCAAGGAGTTGCTGTCCTCCGGCGGCACCGCCTCGGGTCCCGTCTCCTTCATGCGCGGCGCGGACGCGTCGGCGGGCACCATCAAGTCGGGCGGTGCCACTCGCCGCGCGGCCAAGATGGTCGTGCTCGACGTGGACCACCCCGACGTCGAGGAGTTCATCAGCACCAAGGCGCGCGAGGAGCACAAGATCCGCGCGCTGCGGGACTCCGGGTTCGACATGGACCTCGGCGGAGCCGACGCCAACTCCGTGCAGTACCAGAACGCCAACAACTCGGTGCGCGTCTCCGACGAGTTCATGCGCTCGGTCGAGAGCGACAACGACTTCGGGCTGCGCTCCCGCACCGACGGCGACGTGATCGAGACCGTCAAGGGCCGGGACCTGTTCCGCAAGCTCGCCAAGGCGGCGTGGGAGTGCGCGGACCCGGGCATCCAGTACGACGACACGATCAACGACTGGCACACCTCGCCGGAGACGGGCCGGATCACCGCGTCCAACCCGTGCTCGGAGTACATGCACCTGGACAACTCCAGCTGCAACCTGGCTTCGCTGAACCTGATGAAGTTCCTGCGCGATGACCTGACCTTCGACGCCGAGCTGTTCGAGAAGGCCGTCGAGTTCGTCATCACCGCGATGGACATCTCCATCTGCTTCGCGGACTTCCCGACCGAGTCGATCGGTGTCACGACGCGCAAGTTCCGCCAGTTGGGCATCGGCTACGCCAACCTGGGCGCGCTGCTGATGGCCACCGGGCACGCCTACGACTCCGACGGCGGTCGCGCGCTCGCGGCGTCGATCACCTCGCTGATGACGGGTACCGCCTACAAGCGCTCGGCGGAGCTCGCCGGCGTCGTCGGCCCCTACGAGGGCTACGCCCGCAACGCCGAGGGCCACCAGCGCGTCATGCGCAAGCACGCCGCGGCCAACGATCTGGTGCGCACCTACCACCACAACGACAAGGCCGTGCACAAGCTGGCCACCAGCGTGTGGCAGCAGGGCCTGGAGATCGGCAACCGCAACGGCTGGCGCAACGCCCAGGCGTCGGTGCTGGCTCCGACCGGCACGATCGGCCTGATGATGGACTGCGACACCACCGGTGTCGAGCCCGACCTGGCGCTGGTGAAGTTCAAGAAGCTGGTCGGCGGCGGCTCGATGCAGATCGTCAACCAGACGGTCCCGCGCGCGCTGCAGTCGCTGGGCTACCAGGAAGAGCAGATCGAGGCGATCGTCGAGTACATCGCCGAGCACGGTCACGTCGTGGACGCGCCGGGCCTGCGCCAGGAGCACTACGAGGTCTTCGACTGCGCGATGGGCGAGCGCTCGATCGCCCCGATGGGCCACGTGCGGATGATGGCCGCGGTGCAGCCGTTCATCTCGGGCGCGATCTCCAAGACGGTGAACATGCCGGAGGCGGCGACCGTCGAAGAGGTCGAGGAGCTCTACTTCGAGGGCTGGAAGCTCGGCCTGAAGGCGCTGGCGATCTACCGCGACAACTGCAAGGTCGGCCAGCCGCTGTCCGCGGGCAAGGGCGACAAGGCCGAGTCGGAGAAGGTCGTCGAGAAGCAGATCGAGTACCGCCCGGTCCGCAAGCGCCTGCCGAAGAAGCGCCCGAGCCAGACGGTCTCGTTCACCGTCGGCGGTGCCGAGGGCTACCTGCACGCCGGTTCCTACCCGGACGACGGGCTGGGCGAGATCTTCGTCAAGCTCGGCAAGCAGGGTTCGACCCTGGCCGGTGTGATGGACGCCTTCTCGATGTCGATCTCCGTGGGCCTGCAGTACGGCATCCCGCTGGAGTTCTACGTCGCGAAGTTCCAGAACCTGCGCTTCGAGCCCGCCGGCATGACCGACGACCCGGACATCCGGATGGCCAGCAGCGTCCTGGACTACCTGTTCCGCCGCCTGGCGCTGGACTACCTGTCGTACGAGAAGCGCGCCCAGCTGGGCATCTTCACGGTCGACGAGCGGGAAGCCCAGGTCAACAACACGGAACCGGCTCAGGGCGGCGACAACGTCGACCTGGACACGATGCGGTCCACGGTGGACTACGCGAAGGCCGAGAAGTCGGAGTCCAAGGACGAGGTCCGCGCCGGTAGCTCCACCGAGCTGCTCGAGCTGCAGCTGGGCAAGGCCGCTGACGCGCCGCTGTGCATGACCTGCGGCACGAAGATGCGTCCGTCCGGCTCCTGCTACCTCTGCGAGGGCTGCGGCTCCACCTCGGGTTGCAGCTGAGCCTGAGCGCTGAATGATCGAAGTCCGGGGCGGGTGCGATGCGCACCCGCCCCGGACTTCGTCGCATCGGCCGCGCCGATGAAAAAGAGGCCGGTGCGGTTCTTCGCGAACCGCACCGGCCTCTCGTCGTGCTCAGGTCAGGACTGCTTCTCCGCCAGGAGCTTCTCGGTGGCCACGAGCCGCACGCAGACGGCGAGTCCCGCGGTGGCGGCCTCGACGTCTGCGAGTTCCGGGAAGGTCGGGGCGATGCGGATCACCGAGTCGGCCGGGTCGTCCCCGTAGGGGTGGGTCGAGCCGGCCGGGGTGAGGGCGACGCCCGCTTCCTTGGCCTTGGCGACGACCGCCTTGGCACAGCCTTCGGGAACCTCCAGGCTGATGAAGTAGCCGCCGGCCGGGTTGCTCCACTTCGCCAGACCCGTACCGCCGAGCTCGGCGCTGAGGATCTTGTCGACGGCTTCGAACTTGGGCCGGATCAGCGCGGCGTGCTTGCGCATGTGCTCCCGGAGGCCTTCGGCGTCGCGGAGCAGCCGGGCGTGGGCCCGCTGGTTGACCTTGTTCGGGCCGATGCTGCGCTTGGACGTCGAGGCCAGCCACCACTCGATGTTCGCCGGCGACGCCCCGAAGAACGCCACGCCCGCACCCGCGAAGGTGATCTTCGAGGTGGAGCCGAAGACCAGGGCGCGATCAGGATTGCCGTTCTCGGCGCACAGCGCGAGCAGGTCGGCGATCTCGGCCTCGTCGTCGGTGAGGTGGTGCACCGCGTAGGCGTTGTCCCAGAAGATCCGGAAGTCCGGAGCGGCCGTGCTCATCGCGGAGAGGCGTCGCACGGTCTCGTCGGAGTACACCGTCCCGTCGGGGTTGCTGTACTTCGGGACGCACCAGATTCCCTTGATCCGCGAGTCCTCGGCGACCAGCCGCTCGACGACGTCCATGTCGGGGCCGTCCGGCGCCATCGGAACCGTGATCATCTTGATCCCGAGCCGCTCCGACAGCGCGAAGTGGCGGTCGTAGCCCGGCACCGGGCAGAGGAAGGCGATCTCCGGCTCGGAGACCCAGCGCTGGGTACCGCCGGGAACCCCGTTGAGCAGGGCGAAGACGAGCGCGTCATGCATGAGCTCCAGGCTGGAGTTGCCCGCGGCCAGCAGCTGGTCGACGGGCACCTGCAGACCTTCGCTGAAGATCTCGCGCAGCTCGACCAGGCCGTTGAGGCCGCCGTAGTTGCGCAGGTCGGCGCCGTTCGCGTCAGTGCTGCTGGAGAGCTCGTGCAGCCCCTCTGAGAGGTCGAGCTGCTTCGGCGATGGCTTCCCCCGGGTGATGTCCAGTTTCAGACCGCGGGCCGCGAGATCTGCGAACTCCTGGCGGGCGCGGTCGCGTTGGGCGGTCAGCTCTTCAATGGATGAAGCTGGATCAGGCACCGGTTGTTCCTTCGCCGTGTCGGTTAACGAGCTGCAAACAGCCTAGTCCTTGCACCGGGCTCTGCGCCCACGACCTGCGACCAAGGCAACGCCGCGCGTGTCGAATATGACCTAGGTCACGTAAATTCGCAGGTCATGGCGTCACGTTCGGGCACACCGGTCTCGGCTGCACGACAACAACCGGTGAGGAGGGCGAAACGTGGCCAGGAAGATCGTGGTGACCGGTGGTACCGGCACGCTCGGCAGTGCGCTCGTGCGGCGTCTGCGGGAGGCGGAGCATGAGGTGACCGCGCTGAGCCGCCGACCGGGACCGGGCCGCGCGGTCGGAGACCTGCGCACCCGGCGGGGTGTCGAGGCCGCGGTGTCCGGCGCGGACGTGATCGTGCACTGCGCGACCACCAACAGCGGGAAGGACGTGCAGATCACCCGGAACCTCCTGGAGTGCGCCCGGCGGCCCCCTCGGCCTCACCTGGTCTACATCTCGATCGTCGGTATCGACCGGGTTCCGCTGTCCTACTACCGGGCGAAGCTGGAAGCGGAACGCATCCTGATCGGATCCGGCTCGCCCTGGACGATCCTGCGCACCACGCAGTTCCACGACCTCATCGCCAAGATCAGCTCGCTGCAGAGCCGCTCACCGGTGGTGGCGGCACTCGCGGGCGTGCGCTTCCAGCCGATCGCGGTCGACGACGTGGCAGCGCGATTGGCGGCGCTGGCCTGCGGGGAGCCTGCCGGTCGCGTTGCCGACCTGGGCGGGCCGGAGATCCGCGATCACGAGGACCTGACCAGGACCTACTTGGACGCGCGCGGTCTGCGGCGTCGCGTGGTGGGGCTCCGCCCACCGGGTGCGGTCTTCCGAGCGTTGCGCGCGGGAGCCAACCTCGCCCCGGAGCAGGCGGTGGGACGGGGAACTTTCGAGGAGTTCCTCAGCGCCGACTGAGCAGGTGGGCCGCCGTGGCGGTAGCCGCGGTCACGGCGAACACCGAGGGCCAGGCGCCGATCTTCTTCGCCAGCGGGTGCGAGCCGGCCAGCGCCGTGCCGTAAGTCGCGCCCAAGGCCAGTGCCGGGACCACGCCCGCACGGCGTCGGCAGACCTCCATCGCGCCGAGACCGGCGCCCGCCGCGACGACTCCGCCCCAGTGCCGGTGCTGGGAGGCGCGAGCGACCGCGAAGCCGCCGATCAACCCGGCGGAGGTCAGCAGGCTGGACGGCATCGACATGCGAACTCCTCGTGGGTTCCGGGGGCGATGCCTCGACCTTACTGCCGCACGGGTGGTTCTGGCGGGAACCCGCCGCAGTGGTGATTGACTTCCCATTTCGCGCTAAGAAAAGTGCTGGTGTCGTCCTCCTTCCAGCTTCGGGAGCCCTGCATGCGGCGCGTTCGGACAGCTTTGCTCGCAGCGATCATCGTGCTGCCCCTGGTCGGGTCCACGGCCTCGGCGCAACCGCCGCAAGGTCCGGTGTTCTCCGACGGTGAGGCGCAGCCGGTGTTCGACCCGGCTGCCGCGGTGCGCGAGGACCTGTTCGTGACCGCGCCGGTCGACAGCGACCACGACGGTCAGCAGGACCGCGTGCACGTCCAGGTCGTGCGGCCGAAGGAGTCGGATCAGGGCCTGCGGGTTCCGGTCGTCTACCAGGCCAGCCCGTACTTCTCCGGCGGCAACGACGTGCCCAACCACAACGTGGACACCGAGCTGTTCGTGCCGGAGCAGGCGGGTCCGCGGACGATGCGCGGGACGGCGGGGGACGAGCGGATCGCGGTCGCCGCCGAGATCGACTGGGCCTACGAGCAGTACTTGCTGGCCAGGGGATACGCGGTGGTCTACGCGGAGTCGCTGGGGACCGGCGAGTCCACCGGATGCCCGACGACCGGGGCCGAGAACGAGACGATCGGCGCCAAGTCGGTGGTGGACTGGCTCAACCGGCGCGCCCCGGGCCAGGACGCCGGTGGCGCTCCCGTCGAGGCGCACTGGTCGACCGGGAAGGTCGGCATGATGGGCGTTTCCTACAACGGGACGCTGCCCAACGCGGTCGCTTCCACGGGGGTCGAGGGCCTGGAAGCGATCGTGCCGATCGGCGCGATCTCGAACTGGTACGACTACTACCGCTCCGACGGGGCCGTGGTGGCGCCGGGTGGCTACCAGGGCGAGGATGCCGACGTGCTCGCCGAGTACGTCCACACCCGCGCGGATCGGGAGCCGTGCCGTCCGGTGATCGACGGGATCACCGCAGATCAGGACCGGATCACCGGCGATCGCAACGGTTTCTGGGACGAGCGGGACTACCTCGACGACGTCGGCCAGGTGCACGCGGCGGTGTTGTCGGTGCACGGGCTCAACGACTGGAACGTCAAGACGCGCCAGGCCGCGCAGTGGTACCGGGCGCTGCGGGAGCACGAGGTCCCGCACAAGATCTGGTGGCACCAGTCCGGCCACACCGACCCCATCGAGCTGCGCGAGCAGGAGTGGCTGCGGACGCTGAACCGGTGGTTCACCCGCTACCTCCACCAGGTGGCCAACGGTGTCGAGGAGGAGCCGCGCGCGACGGTGCAGCGCGAGGACGGCAGCTGGGTCGAGGAAGCGGAGTGGCCTGCTCCGGGCGCGGCTGATGCGGTGCTGCGCCCGACGGCCGGTGGACCGCAACGAGGCGGGCTCAGCGTCGGGAGTCCTGCGCAGCAGGCGGTGGAAGGCCTCACAGACGACTCCGGTCAGCTGGCCGAAGATCTCGCGGCGGCGCCGAGCTCGCCGAACAGGCTGGCCTACTTCACCGAGCCGCTCGTGGAGGAAGCCCGGGTGAGCGGGGAGGTGCGGGCCGAGCTGGCGCTGGCCTTCGACAGGCCGGCGGCCAACGTGACGGCGCTGCTGGTCGATCAGGCGCCGGATGGTTCGGTCTCGGTGGTCACCCGCGGCTGGGCGGACCCGCAGAACCGGGAGGCGCTGGACCGGACGACGCCGATCGAGCCGGGGCAGACCTACCCGATCACCGTTGTCATGCAGCCCGACGATTACGTGTTCGCGCCGGGGCACCGGCTGGGCCTCGTGGTGCTCTCCAGCGACCACGACTTCACCCTGCGACCCGACCCGGGGGCCGGAATGCAGCTGGATCTCGCTCGGACCACGCTCTCCGTTCCGGTCGTCGGAAGGATTTCGTGACGGAGTTTCACGAGACCCGGTGCTGTTGCGGACGGTGATCTCCGGTGGAGTGACGGAATTGCCCCGATCGGTCGTCGCTGACAGGGGTGAATTCCGCGGTCTCCGCCGCTGACCATCCACATCGGACAAATCTGTCCACAGATTTGCGAATCGTGTTTCGCGGTCGGGGTTTTCGTCTCATCGTGGAGTCATGACAACGCGATTGAACGACGAGGTCTCGATGAGCGATCCCGGCGACGTGCTCGCCGCGCTCCCGCACATGCTCGGCTTCCACCCGGCCCACTCCTTCGTCCTGGTCACGCTGCACGACCTGACGGCGACACCGAGGTTCGGGATGACCATGCGGATCGACCTGCCGTGCCCCGCGCGTGCCCGAACGTTCGGCGATTCCCTGCTCGCAGGGCCTGCGGGCAGGCAGAACGCGGAAGCCGTGATCATGGTCGTGGTCGGGGACAAGCCCAACTACGCGGCCTGCCCGGAGAGCTGCGCCGGCCTGTGCCACGAGATCGACGAGCCCGACTGCGACGGCGGCCCGCCGATGGCCGACGTGATCGAGAGCGCCCGAATGGCACTGCTGCGGTCCGGGATCGCGATCGCGCACGCGCTGCACGTGCCGAAGGTCGAGGTCGGCGAGCCGTGGCGCTGCTACTACGACGAGGACTGCCGCGGCGTGGTCGCCGACCCGAAGGAATCCCAGATGGGGGCGGTGATGGCCGTCGCGGGATCGGTGACCTTCAGCAGCCGGGAAGAGCTGCGCGCACTCGTGGCGCCCGAGTCACCTGAGGTGGTCAGCCGCTGGTCGGCGAAGCTCGACGCGCTGACGGACGAGGCCATCGACTCCTACGACCCGTCACGGGCCACCGAGGACCTGCGCACGGTCTTCGGCGCCGTCCAGCGCATCGCGGCGGGTTCGGCGCTCACCGAGGACGATCTGGTCGGCGCGCTCCGGGCGGTGTCGGACACGAAGGTCCGGGACATCGTGATGGCCATCGCGCTGACCGAGCTGGCGCGTCCTGCCGAAGAGCTCTGGCTGACGCTCGTGCGCAAATCACCCGAGCCGGAGGTGGCCGAGGTCGCGGCGCTGCTCGCGTTCTCGGCCTACGTGCGCGGCGAGGGGGCTCTGGCGGGCATCGCGCTGGAACGCATCGAGCAGGCTAGGCCCGGGCACACCCTGGGACGCCTGCTCCGCCGAGCCATGGACGCCGGGATCTCGCCCGCAGAGCTGGCCGTCATCGCCCGGCACTCGGTCGACGACGTCCAGCTCATGCTCGGCGAGGACGGATCCTGCTGATGTGCGCGAAGAAGCGGAAGAAGCGATCAGGCCGAGTGGCGCGCGCGGGTGAACTCCCAGGCGTCACCGACGATCACGCCGAGGTCGGCGCGCTGGGGCTGCCACCCCAGGTCCTCCCGGGCGCGTTGGCTGGAGGCCACCAGCGTCGCGGGGTCGCCTGCCCTGCGGGGTGCCACCTTGGCGGGGATCGGGTGTCCGGTGACCTCGCGGCAGGTGTCGATCACCTGCTTGACGGAGAAGCCCGTGCCGTTGCCGAGGTTGTAGATGCGGTGCTGGCCACCAGTCGCGTTCTGCAGCGCCAGGAGGTGGGCGTCGGCGAGGTCGGTGACGTGGATGTAGTCGCGGACGCAGGTCCCGTCGGCGGTGGGCCAATCCTCGCCGAAGATCTGCACCTGCTCGCGCTGGCCCAGCGCCACCTGCAGGACGATCGGGATCAGGTGCGTCTCCACGGTGTGCCGCTCACCGAAGGCGCCGTGCGCCCCGGCGACGTTGAAGTACCGCAGGCTGACCGCTCCGATGCCGTGCGCGGTCGCGTAGGAGGTGATCGCGTGGTCGATCGCGAGCTTCGTCGCACCGTAGGTGTTCGTCGGGCGCGTCGCGAGGTCCTCGGTGATCGGGGATTCCTCCGGCTCGCCGTAGGTCGCCGCGGTCGAGGAGAACACCAGTCGTGGCGTGCCGTGCTCGCGCATCGCGTCCAGCAGGCGCAGCGACGTCACGACGTTGCCCTGCCAGTACTTCTGCGGATCCTCCATCGACTCGCCGACCAGCGACTTCGCCGCGAAGTGCAGCACTCCGTCGAACTGCTCCGCGAGCAGATCGCCCGCTGCTGCTGCGATGTCGGCTTCGACGAACTTGCAGCCGTCGGGGATGGCGTCGGCGTGCCCGGTGGAGAGGTCATCGACCACGACGACCTCGTGGCCTGCTTCCACCAAGCGTGCCGCGCACACGCTTCCGACGTAACCGGCACCACCTGTGACCAGGAGCTTCAACTGCGCACTGCCTTCCGTGGGAAAACTGGCCGATTCAGCGGGAAGCGGCCGGCGACCGGCTCGTCACAGATCCCGCCCCGCACCGGCGGAGGGTATCGCGATGAAGACGCGCGGCTCGGTCAGGCTCCGCTCGGCGAACGCGGCGCGGACGGCGGACTCGACGCGGTCCCGGTCGGCGCTGGAGATCAGGGCGATCGCCGAACCGCCGAAGCCGCCGCCGATCATCCGGGCGCCCAGTGCACCGGACTGCACCGCTGCGTCCACTGCGACGTCGAGTTCGAGGCAGGAGACGCGGTAGTCGTCGCGGAGGCTGGCGTGGGAGGCGTTGAGCAAGGGGCCGATCTCGGCGTACCCGCCGGAGCGCAGCAGCTCCACGGTCGAGAGCACCCGTTCGTTCTCGGTCACCACGTGCCGGACCAGCGGCTGGAGCTCATCAGGAAGCTTCTGCGTCGCCGTCGGCAGCTCCGCCACCGAGATGTCGCGAAGTGCTTTCACATCCAGCAGGTCCGCAGCCCGCTCGCAGCCCTTCCGGCGTTCTCCGTAACCGGATTCGCTGTGCGAGTGCTTCGCGCGGGTGTCGATGACGAGCAGTTCGAGACCGGCGCTGCGCGGGTCGAACGGGACCTGCTCGGAATCGCCGGTGCGGACGTCGAAGAACAGGACGCGGGACTCGACGCAGCGAAGCGATGCCGTCTGGTCGAGCAGACCGGTCGGCGCGCCGACGTAGTCGTTCTCCGAGCGCTGCACCAGCCGCGCGATCTCCGCCAGGCTCGGCGCGCCCGGCTCTCCCGGTGCCAGGCCCACGTGATCGAGCAGTGCCAGCGCGAGCGCGCACTGCAGCGCGTGGGAGGAGGAGAGTCCGGCGCCGGTGGGGACGTCACCGACGATCATCAGGTTCAGGCCGGGGATCGCGTGACCTGCTTCCCGCAGCGCCCACGCGACACCGGCGGGGAAGGCCGACCAGCCGGTGGGGAACCCCGGGCGAAGCTCGTCGACGACGACCTCGTCCGCCTGGTGCAGCTCGCCGTCGTCGCCCAGCGTCGTGCTCACGAGCTTGCGGTCCTCGCGCGGGCCCACGGCCACCGCCACGCGGTGCGGAATCGCCATCGGGAGCACGAAACCGTCGTTGTAGTCGGTGTGCTCACCGATCAGGTTGACCCTTCCGGGGGCCGACCACACCGCGCTGGCAGCGCGGCCGTGCTCCGCGGCGAACAGCTCCGCCGCGCGATCGGCGACCGTCACTTGGCGGTCACCATCACCGCGTGCGCGATGCTCGAGGTCAGCTCGGCGTTGCCGGTCCGGCCGCGCACCTCGATCGGCTTGTTCGCGCCCACCACGGACATGATCTCGACCTCGTTGCCGGGCACGATGCCGACCTCCTTGAGGTCGGTCATGAGGTCGGGGTCGAGCTGCACGTGCTCGGAGATGCGGCGGATGACCGCGCGGCCACCGCCGTTGCGGGCGATCTCGTCGACCCGCTGGAGCTCGCCGTCGGCCGCGGTCTCGACGTGGTCGATGCCGAGGTCGTCGAGGCCGGGGATGGGGTTGCCGTAGGGGGAGGTGGTGGGGCCGCCGAGGAGCTTGACCAGCTTGCGCTCGACGGCCTCGCTCATCACGTGCTCCCAGCGGCAGGCCTCGTTGTGCACGTGCTCCCACTCGAGGCCGATCACGTCGACGAGGAGCCGTTCGGCGAGGCGGTGCTTGCGCATGACGCTGATCGCGCGGGCGCGGCCGGCCTTGGTCAGCTCGAGGTGGCGGTCCTCGGCGACGCTCAGCAGTCCGTCGCGTTCCATGCGGGCCACCGTCTGGCTGACGGTCGGTCCGCTCTGCTCCAGGCGCTCGGCGATTCGGGCCCGGAGCGGCACCACGCCCTCTTCCTCGAGGTCGTAGATGGTGCGAAGGTACATCTCAGTGGTATCGATGAGATCGTTCACGTCGGCTCCCCATTCAAGTCCCAACCACGATGCTAGCCGCTGCCAGCGACAACGGTCAGTGGCCGGGGAGTTGACAGCCAAAGATTATGACCGACCTCGTCGGCGGGCTTCGAAAGGCCGTCATGCATACGTTGATCAGTACTGATGATCTCATGTCCGCCCTGAGCGCGGACCCGCACCCGACACTGCTCGACGTGCGGTGGTCCCTGCTCGGCCCACCCGGACGGGAGGACTACGCCCAAGGGCACCTGCCTGGCGCGGTTTTCGTGGACCTGGACGCCGAGCTCGCGGCCGAACCGGGCCCGGCGGGTCGTCATCCGCTGCCGGACCCGGCGTCGTTCCAGGAGGTGCTGCGCGAAGCCGGGGTGGACGCGGACCGCCCGGTGATGGTCTACGACGCGGACAACGGCTCGGCGGCGGCGCGGGCGTGGTGGCTGCTGCGCTGGGCCGGGCACCGCTCGGTCGCGGTCCTCGACGGTGGTTACGCGGCGTGGACCGCGGAGCGCAAGCCGACGACCACCGAGGTTCCCGATCCCGGGCCCGGTGGGTTCCGGGTGCGCGCCGGTTCCATGCCGGTGATCGACGCCGACCAGGCCGCTGCGCTGGCCCGCGAGGGAGCGCTGCTCGACGCACGGGCTCCGGAGCGCTACCGGGGAGACGTGGAACCGATGGACCCGCGCGCCGGGCACGTCCCGGGCGCGCTCAACGCGCCGTTCAGCGAGCACATCGGTGAGACGGGGCGCTGGCGTTCGCCCGCAGAGCTGGCCGAGCGCTTCGCGGCGATGGGGGTCACCGGCAGCGATCCCGTCGGGGCCTACTGCGGTTCGGGCGTCACGGCCTGCTCGGTGCTGCTGGCCCTGGAGCATGCCGGCATCACCGACGCCGGGAACCCCGCAGCGCTCTACGCGGGCTCGTGGTCGAACTGGTCGGCGGATCCGGAGCGTCCTGCGGCCACCGGGGCGGAGGCGGGCTGAGCGCTCGGCGAGATCGATCCACTTCGGCGGGTCGCGTCGTCGAGACCCTGTGTCGGCGGGCCTCCGGCGGGTAGCGTCCCGCCCATGGGTTCTCAGTTGGCCGTGGTCTGGGACGAAAAGCTGCTCGAGTACGACCTCGGAGGGCAGCATCCGCTGCACCCGATCCGCCTGGACCTGACCATGCGGCTCGCCGACTCGCTGGGGCTCCTCAGCGAGGTGGAGACGATCAAGCCCGAGCCCGCCTCCGAGCAGGACCTGCTGCGGGTGCACACAGCCGAGTACATGGCCGCTGTTCGCGCCGCGCCGCTGAGCGGCTGGGAGGTCGGGCACGGGCTGGGCACCGATGACAACCCGATCTTCGACCGGATGCACGAGGCGTCGGCCTTGATCGCGGGAGCGTCGATCAAGGCCGCCGAGCAGATCGTGTCCGGCCGCGCGGACCGGGCGGTCAACATCGCAGGCGGGCTGCACCACGCGATGGCCGATCACGCGGCCGGGTTCTGCGTCTACAACGACTGCTCGGTGGCCATCGCCTGGATGCTGGAGCAGGGCGTCGAGCGCATCGCTTACCTCGACGTCGACGTGCACCACGGCGACGGCGTGCAGGCGGCCTTCTACGACGACCCGCGCGTGATGACGATCTCGCTGCACCAGCACCCGGTCACGCTGTGGCCGGGCACCGGCTTCGCCACCGAGGTCGGCAGGGGAGACGCGGACGGGACGGCGGTCAACGTCCCGCTGCCGCCGGGCACCGGCGACGGGGACTGGCAGCGCGCCTTCCACGCCGTGGTGCCCTCGGTGCTGGAGCAGTTCCGCCCTCAGGTGCTGGTCACCCAGTGCGGCGCCGACGCCCACCGCGACGACCCGCTGGCGGACCTGTCGCTGAGCGTCGACGGCCAGCGCGCGACCTACCAGAGCCTGCGCGAGCTCGCGGAGACCTACGCCGGCGGCAAGTGGCTGGCGCTGGGAGGTGGCGGGTACTCGTTGTTCCGGGTGGTGCCCAGGGCGTGGACCCACCTGCTGGCCACGCTGCTGAACCGGGACATCGCGCCGGAGACCACCATCCCTGAGGATTGGATCGCGCACGCCGTCCGGCGGGCGCAGAACGTGCCGATGCCGACGTCCATGTCGGACGGGGCGGACCCGTCCTTCGAACGCTGGACCGGGGTGACCTCGTCGACGGTCGACACCGCGATCCGCGACGCCCGGCACGCGGTCTTCCCGTTGCTCGGGCTGGACCCGGCCGACACGCGCGACTGAGGAGTGTCCGAAGTGGACGAAGAGCTGGGAGAGGAAACGGGCCCGCAGCAGGACTACCCGCGGCAGTGGGAAGCCGACGTGGTCCTCTCCGACGGCGGCACCGTGCACCTTCGGCCGATCGTCCCGGCCGACAAGGACAAGCTGATCGCCTTCCACGGGCGGCTCAGCGATCGGACCAGGTACTACCGGTACTTCGGTCCGTATCCCCGGATGCCCGAGCGCGACGTGCGGCGGTTCACGCAGGTCGACTACGTCAACCGGATCGCCGTGGTGGCGCTGCTGGGCGATGACATCGTCGCCGTGGGCCGCTTCGACCGGCTCGGCGAGCAGAAGTCCGCCGAGGTCGCCTTCGTGGTCGAGGACGGCCACCAGGGTCGCGGCCTGGGCTCGATCCTGCTGGAGCACCTCGCGGCAGCGGCGCAGGAACGCGGCCTGCGGCGCTTCGTGGCCGAGGTGCTGGCCGAGAACTCCAAGATGGTGCGGGTCTTCCGCGACGCCGGCTACCAGGTCAGCCGGGCGATGGAGGAAGGCGTCGTGCACCTGGAGTTCGACATCGACCCGACCGAGGAGTCGGTGGCGGTCGCCAGGGCCCGAGAGCAGGCCGCCGAGGCCCGCAGCGTGCACAACCTGCTGCGTCCTCGATCGGTCGCGGTCATCGGTGCCTCCACCGACCACCGCAAGATCGGCCACGCGGTGCTGACGAACCTGCTCACCGCGGACTTCACCGGCCCCGTCTACCCGGTCAACCCGGAGCACCGCTCGGTGCGCGGGGTGCGCGCCTACGCCTCGGTGCTCGACATCCCCGACGAGGTCGATCTCGCGGTGGTGGCGATCCCGGCGGCCAGCGTCACCGAAGTCCTCGACGACTGCTTGGCCAAGGGCGTCAAGGCGCTGGTCATCGTCTCCTCCGGGTTCAGCGAATCGGGCGCCGCCGGACGTGAGGTCGAGCGCGAGATGGTGCGGGCAGCGCGCGTGCACGGCATGCGGGTCGTCGGCCCGAACGCGCTCGGCGTGGTCAACCCGGACCCGGAGTTCCGGCTCAACGCCAGCCTCGCCCCGCAGCTGCCCGGGCGCGGCCGCACCGGTTTCTTCTGCCAGTCGGGCGCGCTGGGCGTGGCGATCCTGGAGACCGCGACCGAGCGGGGCCTGGGGCTCTCGACGTTCGTCTCGGCGGGCAACCGCGCCGACCTCTCGGGCAACGACCTGCTGCAGTACTGGCAGACCGACCCGGCCACCGACGTCGTGCTGCTGTACCTGGAGTCCTTCGGCAACCCGCGCAAGTTCGGGCGGCTGGCGAGGCGGCTCGCCCTGAGCAAGCCGGTCGTGGTGGTCAAGTCCGGGCGCAACGCGGTGCGCGCCGGCCTGGCGGCCACCACGGTCGAGATCGACGAGACGAGCGTCCAGGCGCTGTTCGAGCAGTCGGGCGTGATCCGCGTCGAGTCGGTGGCGCAGATGTTCGACACGGCGCTGCTGCTCGCGCACCAGCCGCTGCCGCAGGGCGACCGGGTGTCGATCGTCGGCAACTCCTCGGCGCTGGGCATGATCGCCGCGGACGTGGCTCAGGCGCAGGGTTTGCAGCTGGCGCACGAACCCGTCGACGTCGGGGCCGCGGCCGAACCGGACGAGTTCGCCGCGGCCGTGCGGGACGCGGCCGCGCGCAGCGACGTGGACGCGCTCATCACCGTGTTCGCCCCGCCGGTGGCCGTGCCCGGCACCGCGTACGCGAGAGCCCTGCGGGACGCGCTGCAGGAGGCCGACGCCGCGCGCTCGAAGCCGGTGGTCACCACGTTCCTGGCGGCCGAAGGCGTGCCGGACGAGCTGGTGGTGCCCGGCCCGGACGGCATCACCGGCAAGGGATCCGTCCCCTCCTACCCGTCGCCCGAGCGCTCGGTGCTCGCGCTGGCCCGCGTGACCCGCTACGCGAAGTGGCGCGCCGCGCCCAAGGGGCACTTCGTGCGGCCGGAGGTGGAGGCCGAGCAGGCGCGTTCGCTGGTCGAGCAGTGGCTCTCGGAGGGTGTCGCTGAGCTGGGCGACGAGCGCACCGTGCGCCTGCTGGGTTGCTACGGCATCGAGGTGGTGCCCTTCCGCAAGGTCGCCGACGTGGACGCTGCGCTGGCCGCGGCTGAGGAGCTGGGCTACCCGGTGGTGCTGAAGTCGACCAGCGCCAAGCTCCGGCACCGCAACGACCTGGTCGGGGTCCGGCTGGACCTGGGCAACGAGGACGCGGTGCGCACGGCCTACGCCGACGTGCAGCGCGTGTCGGGGATCGACGAGGTCTACGTGCAGCGGATGGCCGGGCGGGGGACGTCGTGCGTGATCGACCTCCTGGACGACCCGTCGTTCGGCACGCTGGTCTCCTTCGGGCTCTCCGGCGTCGCCAGCGAGTTGCTGGGGGACAAGGCCTACCGGGCGTTGCCGTTGACCGACGTGGACGTGGCGAGCCTGGTGCGAGCCCCGAGGGCGGCTCCGCTGCTGGCCGGGTACCGGGGTGTGGAACCCGCTGACCTGTCCGCGCTGGAGGACCTGGTGCTGCGGGTGGCGACCTTGGCCGAGGACCTCCCCGAGGTGCGGCAGCTGGTGCTGCAACCGGTGCTGGCCTCCGCGTCCGGTGCCGCCGTCACCGGTGCCCGGGTGTCGTTGGGCGCCTCGTCGGCCGTTCCGGACACCGGACCGCGCAGACTGCGATAGGGGACACAGACCGAAACGTACTAGTTCCGTTAATCTGTGCGCGTGGATGAGGTCACGACCCGGAAAGTCGACGCACCCGCACCAGTGGTCGGCGTGGTCCCCGCAGGCCAGTACCGGATCAAGGTGCGCGCGTTGCAGCAGGACGACCCGACCGCGCCGGTCGCCGTCCTGGCACCGGCCATGGGCGTCCCGGCCGGTTACTACCGGCGGTTCGCGGCTGAGCTGCACCGCTTGGGCATGACCGTCGTGTCGTTCGACGTGCGCGGCCAGGGCGAGAACCGGCCCCGGGCCCAGCGCGGCGTCCGCTTCGGCTATCAGGACTTCGTCAACGACCTCGACGCCGTGCTCGACCTCGTCGAATCGGTCTTCCCGAAGGCCCCCCGGTTCGTCCTGGGGCACAGCCTCGGCGGTCAGATCGCGCTGCTGCACACCGCCGCCAACCCCGGCAGGGTTCAGGGCGCAGCGCTGATCGCGACCGGCTCCGTCTGGTACCGGGCCTATCCCGGGCTGGCCAAGTACTACTACTCGCTGATGGGCACCCAGGCGATCGCGATCGGCTCGACGCTGCTCGGCTACTGGCCCGGCTTCGCCTTCGGCGGTAAGCAGGCCACGGGTCTGATGCGGGACTGGGCGCGGCAGGCGCGCACCGGGCGCTGGCGGCTGACCGGCTCCGACCTCGATTACGACGCGGCCATGGGCGAGGTGACCACCCCGCTGCTCACCGTGACCGTGGAGAACGACGAGCTCGCGCCGTCCTCGGCGATGGCGGACCTGGTCAAGCACTCCACCCGCGCCGATCGCACCGCGCGCCACTACACCGCCGACGACGCCGGCGGGCCGGTCGACCACTTCAAGTGGACGCGGAACTCCGCGGAGATGGCCGCCTGGATCGAGGAGTGGATGAACGGCGTCCTCGGGCGGTGACGGCGGGTTCGCGCACCACCGGGCGAATAGTGTGAAAGGTGTGGACCCATCCGAACGGTCCAGGACGCAACCGCAGACTCCCGCGCCTCCGTCTTGTAGGTATGAGACGCCTACAAACCGCAGTGGGCGCGGGGAGTCTGCTAGTGGCCTTGGCAGCCTGCGCTCAACAGCCGACCGACGACGTGGGGTTCGGTGGTCAGCCGCCGGTCCCGGCCGGACCCGTTCAGGCCAAGCCTGAACCGGAACGGACACCCGTGGCCGCGGAGGCCGTTGACCTCTCGCAGCTGCCAAGAGGATATCCGAAGAAGGTCTGGACCCAGGACAACGGTACCGCAGTGGTCGCCTCCGGTCAGGAGGGCGGTTGCAGCAAGGTGCGCGCCGAACTGGGGGAGCAGACCGCGGACCACGTGAAGATCATCCTGGTGGAGGAAACGCCTGACCCGCCGGGTGTTTGCACGATGGACCTGAGGTACCCGCCGGTGGCGGTCAGCCTCGACGCACCCCTGGAAGGGCGAAAGGTCGTTCTGGAGCAGAAGGACGTGAAGGTTCCGCGCTGATCCGGCTGTAGCGCGGCGGAAACCTGCCTCCGCCGCGCACGCGGAATCCGGTTCGCCGCCGGAGGTGGGGCTCCACGGTGCGCCGGGTCCGGCAGACCTGTTCTGACGCGGGCTTTCGCAGCGGGATGACCGCGGCCGCTTGGGCTCACCCGCACATCGCGGGTGAGCCCAAGACCGGTCGCCAGTCGTGTTTCTCGGGCGGATCCGCCCGCAGCTCAGCTGCCGAAGGAGATCTGCAGCGTGGGCTGAGTGGAGTTGGCGAAGAAGTCGTTGCCCTTGTCGTCGACGACAACGAAAGCGGGGAAGTCCTCGACCTCGATGCGCCAGACCGCCTCCATGCCCAGCTCCGGGTACTCCAGCACCTCGACCTTGCGGATGCAGTCCTGAGCCAGACGCGCCGCGGGTCCACCGATCGAACCGAGGTAGAACCCACCGTGGTTCTGGCAGGAATCGGCGACCTTCTTCGACCGGTTCCCCTTGGCCAGCATGACCATCGAGCCACCGGCGGCCTGGAACTGCTCGACGTAGGAGTCCATCCGGCCCGCCGTGGTCGGTCCGAACGAACCCGAGGCGTAGCCGTCGGGGGTCTTGGCCGGACCGGCGTAGTAGACCGGGTGGTCGCGCATGTAGCCGGGCATCGGCTCGCCCGCGTCCAGTCGCTCAGCGATCTTGGAGTGCGCGATGTCGCGCGCGACGACGAGCGGGCCGGTCAGCGAAACGCGCGTCTTGACCGGCAGTTTCGACAGCTCGGAGCGGATCTCGCCCATCGGCCGGTTGAGGTCGATCTTCACGACCTCGTCGGAGAGCTGCTCGTCGGAGACCTCCGGCAGGTACTTCGCCGGATCGCGCTCCAGCTGCTCCAGGAACACGCCCTCCGGGGTGATCTTGGCCTTCGCCTGTCGGTCCGCCGAGCAGGACACGGCGACGCCCACCGGCAGCGAGGCGCCGTGCCGGGGCAACCGGATGACGCGGACGTCGTGGCAGAAGTACTTGCCGCCGAACTGCGCCCCGATGCCGAACTGCCGGGTCATCTCCAGGACCTGCTGCTCCATCTCGACATCGCGCAGCGCGTGCCCGGATCCCGAGCCCTCCCGCGGCAGCTCGTCGAGGTAGCGGGCGGACGCGAGCTTGGCGACCTTGAGGTTGTACTCGGCGGACATGCCGCCGACGACGATCGCCAGGTGGTACGGCGGGCAGGCGGCCGTGCCCAGCGAGCGCAGCTTCTCCTCCAGGAAGCGGCCCAGGCGCGTCGGGTTCAGCAGCGCCTTGGTCTCCTGGTAGAGGAACGTCTTGTTGGCGCTGCCGCCGCCCTTGGCCATGAACAGCAGCTCGTAGAACGGGTCGGTGCCCGGTTTGTTGAACAGCTCGATCTGGGCGGGCAGGTTGCTGCCGGTGTTGCGCTCTTCCCAGAAGTTCAGCGGCGCCATCTGCGAGTAGCGCAGGTTGAGGTCCTGGTAGGCGTTGAAGATGCCGCGAGCCAGCGATTCCTCGTCCTGACCGCCGGTGAGCACCGATTCGGTGCGCTTGCCGATGACGATCGCGGTGCCGGTGTCCTGGCACATGGGCAGCACGCCGCCGGCCGAGACGCAGGCGTTGCGCAAGAGGTCCGTGGCCACGAAGCGGTCGTTCGCGCTGGCCTCGGGATCTTCCACGATCGACTTCAGCTGGGCGAGGTGCGAGGGACGCAGCAGGTGCTGGATGTCCTTGATCGCCTCGGCGGCCAGCGAGGTCAGCGTGGCGGGTTCGATCTCCAGGAAGCGGCGTCCTGCGGCTTCGACGACCTTGATGCCTTCATCGGTCACCAGGCGGTACTCGGTGTCGTCGGGGCCGAGGGGGAGCACCTCGGTGAAGTCGAAATTCGTGGTGGTCACGTCGCGGCTCCTTTGCGCGCGTTCGGGTTACGCGTGCACTCATGTAACCGCCTTGCGGATCACGCCGTCCACATGGGTGGGCTATGTGTGACGGAGACCGGCCCGGCGACGCGTCCGGGGTGCCCTGGTCGAAACCTCGTCGGCTTGAGATTCTCGGGGCCGGACGCCCGGTACCGCTCCCATCGCATCGGAGGCCGCATGCCCACGTCGGACGCGCTCGATCAACTGGTCAACCTCCGCGACCTGGGTGGTCAGCCCGCCGGTGACGGCCGGCTGACCGGCTCCGGGGTGGTGTACCGCAGCGATGCCCCGCACCCCGGTGACGGCGATCCCGAGGGGCTGACCAGCTGGCCGCCGCGCGTGGTGGTGGATCTGCGCGAGGCCGCCGAGACCCAGGACGCCCACTCGATGGCACCGGTCGCCCAGGTGCACCGGGTCCGGGTTCTGGAAGGGCTGGACAAGCCCGAGGACGACGGCTCCGCGCACGAGCTGACCCTGCTGTACCAGGGGATGCTCGAAGGCGCTCCGAAGAAGCTCGTCGAGGTCTTCCGGCACGTCCTGGAGGCCGAGAGTCCGGCGCTCGTGCACTGCGCTGCGGGCAAGGACCGGACCGGGGTCGTCTCGGCGATGCTGCTCAGCGCCGTCGGCGTGCGCCCGGACGCGATCATCGCCGACTACGTGCGCACCGACAAGAACATGTTCCGCGTCCTGCAGCGGCTCAACGAGGCGCCGGAACTCCCGCCGGGCGTGGACGAGGAGATGGTCGCCGAGCTGCTGGCCACGCCGACCCAAGCCATCGAGCGGGTGCTGGAGATCTTCGACGCCCATCAGGGGGCCGCGGGCTGGCTGAGCGAGCACGGCGTCACCGACGACGAGCTCAACCGCTGGCAGGCGAAGTTCCTGGGCAGCTGAGCCGTCTCAGGCGTGGGCCCAGCGGTTCTGAAAACCTCTTCTTAGGTGAGGAGGTCGGACCCGCCTTTTCGACGAGTCCGGCCTCCTCCAGCAAGCGGTGGAGGACCCCACCGCTCAAGCAACGGGAAGAAGATCTTCGCCTCCTCCCCACGCCCGGGTCAACGAGCCGATCGGGTGCAAAGTGATGCGGATCGGCCTCGGACGTCCCCACGCGTCACTTCCGTCACACGAGAAACGCCCCTCCCGCTCCAGGCCAGGAGGGGAGGGGCGTTCTCCGGTCGGGATCAGCTGGCGTACGCGCGGAGCTTGTCGGCCCGGTCGCCCTGGCGGAGCTTCGACATGACCTCGCGCTCGATCTGGCGGACCCGCTCGCGGGACAGGCCGAACGCCTTGCCGATCTGGTCCAGGGTCCGCGGCTGGCCGTCCTCCAGGCCGTAGCGCATCCGGATGACCGCCTGCTCGCGCTCCTCCAGCGTCGACAGCACCCTGCGCAGGTCGTCCTGGAGGAACCCGGAGATCACCGCGTTCTCCGCGTCAGCCGACTCGGAGTCCTCGATGAAGTCGCCCAGCGGGGCGTCCTCCTCGGCGCCGACCGGCATGTCCAGGCTCACCGGGTCCCGGGAGTGGTCCATCAGGTCGAGGATCTTCTCGACCGGGATGCCGGCCTCTTCCGAGAGCTCGTCGTCGGTGGCCTCGCGGCCCAGCTTCTGGTGCAGGTCGCGCTTGATGCGGGCCAGCTTGTTGACCTGCTCGACCAGGTGGACGGGCAGCCGGATGGTGCGGCTCTGGTCCGCCATGCCCCTGGTGATGGCCTGGCGGATCCACCAGGTCGCGTAGGTCGAGAACTTGAAGCCCTTGGTGTAGTCGAACTTCTCCACCGCCCGGATCAGCCCGAGGTTGCCCTCCTGGATGAGGTCGAGCAGCGGCATGCCGCGGCCGGTGTAGCGCTTGGCGAGGCTGACGACCAGGCGGAGGTTGGCCTCCATCAGGTGGTTCTTCGCGCGCCGGCCATCCCGCACCACGGCATTGAGGTCGGAGCGCCGCTCGGGCGAGAGGTTCTTGCTGTCCTCCAGCAGGTGCTTGGCGAACACTCCGGCCTCGATGCGCTTGGCGAGGTCGACCTCTTCCTGTGCGGTGAGCAGCGCGGTGCGCCCGATGCCGTTGAGGTAGACGCGCACCAGGTCGGCCGATGGTCCCTGGGTGTCCAGTTCTTCGGCGACGGCGACGTCTGGCTTGGTGGTCTGCGGGACGGTCATGAGCTCCCTCCCTGACGGGCTGGCTGGCGGGGCGCAATTCACACCGACGCATCGGTGCGCGGTGCGGGAGACGCGTACGCTCGGTATTACCGGGCCTTCCGCGTCGACGTTCTTCCACGGGTGTCGGGTCGGTGCCGCGGTTGTCCGTTCCGTCGGAACTCGCAGCTGTTCGGTCACCGCTGTCGGCACGGCCGTCGAAGCTTCGTTACCTGGAAAACGACGGGCGCGGCGAATTCGTTCCCGAAGTTCTCGATTCGAAGACGTCGCGGCCGTCACATCCGTTGCGCCCCCGAGCCTGAGGATTTCCTGAGAGCTCTCGTTACATTTAGACCTCAACCAAAAGTGTGAATGGCCCGTCGTTCACGCTTTCGACCGCCATCGTCGCGCCGAACACCCCGGTCGACACCCGCGCACCCCGCTCGCGCAGCTCCGCCACGACGGCCTCCACCTGCGGTTCGGCCTGTTCCGGGCGGGCCGCCTCGGTCCACGACGGGCGGCGTCCCTTCTTGGTCGATCCGTAGAGGGTGAACTGGCTGACGACGAGCAGCGGGGCACCGGTCGTGGCGCACGACTCCTCGTCCCGCAGGGCTCGAATCTCGTGCAGTTTCCGGGCCATTTTCGTGACTTCCTCACGGCCGTCGGAATGCGTCACACCCAATAGCACCAACAGGCCGGGTTCTTCGATCTTGCCGGCGACTTCACCGTCGACCGTTACCGAGGCGCGAGTGACCCGCGTGACGATTGCCCTCACCGATCATCACCTTCCCATTCGGCCGGAACGACCATTCCGTGCCGGATGAGTTCGCGCACCATCGGAATCGCGGCGCCCGCCAACTCCTCCGCGTCTTCGCCGTATCCCAGCGCCAGGAGCTCCAGCAGTTCCTCCAGCGGCAGCGCGCCCCGGAAACCGGCCAGCAACCGGACGCCGAGTTCGTCGATCTCGTGCTGCCAGCCCGGTCCGTCGCTGCGGTGCAAGCGGTGCACGATCGGCTCCCAGCCTTCGTCCCCGGGACTCGACACCTGCTCCAGCAGGGTGCTGTCGGCGGTGACCAGGCGCGCTGCCAGCAGGTCGTCGTCCGAGTCGTGGGCGCGCAGCCACTCGACCCTGCGCAGCCAGGCGTCGGACTCCGGACCCAGCGGGTCGTCGAAGGCGTGCCGCAGGTCTTCGCAGACGACCTCGCCGGGACCGTCGGTCCGATGCAGCGTGACGAAGCCGAACCCGATGCCGATCACGTCGTTGGCCTCGAACCAGTCCAGCCACTCGGCGGCCTTGCGGATCCCCTGCTCGGAGCGCGGGTCGTAGCCCGCGTCGCGCAGCCAGGTGCCGACGTAGAGCTCCGGGTCGGCGACGTCGCGCTGCACGAACCAGGCGTCCACGCCCGCGCCCGGTGGCAGCCAGGACGCGACGCGGTCCTCCCAGTCCTCGCCGTCCCGGTGCACCCAGGACGCCAGCAGCTGCCCGGTGCCGCCTTCGTTGAGGAAGGACGGCAGCTGGCGCACCACCAGCGCGCTCGCGTCGTCACCGGCCAACCCGGAGTCGCGGTAGGTGAAGTCGGTGCGCGGTGGCCCGACCACGAAGGGCGGGTTGCACACCACGAGGTCGAACCGGCGGCCCCGGACCGGGTCGAACCACTCGCCCGCGGCGAGCTCGGCGTCGACGCCGTTGAACCGGAACGTCGCCCCGGCCAGAGCCAGCGCCCGCTCGGAGAGGTCGGTGACGGTGATGTTCTTCGCGTGCGTGCTCGCGTGCAGCGCCTGGACGCCGCAGCCGGTGCCGAGGTCGAGCACGGAACCGACCTCCCGCCGGGTGGTGGCGCGCACGAGGCTCAACGAGGCGTGCCCGACACCGAGCACGTGGTCGGCGTCGAGGGGACGGCCGCCGCGCAGGTCGGAGTCCAGGTCCGAGACCACCCACCAGGAGTGCTCGCCCTCGCCGTGGGGGCGGATGTCGAGCCCGGCGCGCAGCAGCTCGCCGTCGGCGGTCAGGATGCCTGCCGCCAGCGCTTCGTCGACGTCCAGGGAGCCGAGCGCGGCCTGCACCTCGGCGCGCTCCTCGGCCTGGCCGAGCAGGAACAGCCGGACCAGGGTGCCCAGCGGGCCCGCGCCCTCGGCCGCGCGCAGCGCGGGCACGGGTTCACCGCGACCGAGCGCGGCGTGGGCGGAGTGGCCGAGCAGGTCGAGGACGCCGTCGGCGTCGTAGGAGGCGTCGCGGAAGGCGTCGCGGAGTCGGTCGATGCGGTCAGCGGACAGATCTGGAATCACGTCCTGAATCCTCACACGCCCACCGATCGGCCCACCCGCTCACTCGACCGGGCGGTCGCGGGCCCGGACGCCGTCGGTGGTGCGGCCTAGCATCGAGGTGTCCACGACGGGGGAGCTGTCATGACCACTCTGGAGAATCGACCGAACACCGCGCTGCTGGTCATCGACGTGCAGAAGGGGGTCGTGGCCGACGCCCACGACCGCGATCGGATCGTCGCCAACATCGGGGACCTGGTCCGCGGGGCCCGCGCGGCCGGTGTCGACGTCGTGTGGGTCCAGCACCACGACGACGGACTGGTCCGCGACAGCGAGAGCTGGGAGCTGGTGCCCGAGCTCGACCGCGGTGACGCCGAGTCGCTGGTGCACAAGTCCTACGGGGACGCCTTCGAGGGCACCGATCTGGAAGACCTGCTCGCCACCGGCGGCATCGGCAGGCTGGTGGTCGCCGGGGCGGCCACCGACCAGTGCGTGCGGTCGACTCTGCACGGCGCGTTCACCCGCGGCTACGACACGACCCTGGTCGCCGATGCCCACACCACCAGCGATCTCAGCCAGTACGGCGCGCCGACGCCGGAAGAGGTCATCGCGCACACCAACCTGTACTGGCGCTACCAGGTCGCGCCCGGCCGCACCGCGGGCACGGTCAGCACGGCGGACGTGGACTTCGCGTCCGCATCGGCGAAAAGGCGGTAGCCAGCCCGTGGGCGCGGGGCTAGATTCGGCCGGTGCCTGACGCGATGTTCGCTCATCCCCGGCTCGCGCCGCTCTACGACGCGTTCGAATCGGACCGCGCCGACCTCACCGCTTATGTCGGGATCGCCGACGAGCTCGGTGCGGCCAGGGTTCTCGACGTGGGGTGCGGGACCGGATCGTTGGCGATCCTGCTGGAGGAGACCGGGCGCACGGTCGTCGGGACCGACCCCGCCGAGGCGTCGCTGGCGGTCGCCAGGTCCAAGGACAGTTCCGCGCGGATCGTCTGGGTGCGTTGCGACGCCACGATCCTGCCGACCATCGCGGCCGATCTCGCGGTGATGACCGGCAACGTCGCGCAGGTCTTCAGCACCGACGAGGAGTGGACCCGAGTGCTGCTCAGCGTCCGCGCCGCGCTCCGCCCGGGAACGCACTTCGCGTTCGAGACCCGCAAGCCCGAGCGCCGCGCGTGGGAGCGGTGGCCCGGCACCACCAGCGTCGAGATCCCGGGGGAGGGCCGCGTCGAGCGAACCGACGAGCTCACCGACGTGAGCCCGCCGCTGATCTCCTTCCGCAGCACCTACCGCTTCGCCGACGGCGACGAGCTCACCAGCGAGTCCACCCTCCGCTTCCGCACCCGCGAGGAGATCGAAACCTCCCTCGTCGAAGCGGGGTTCGAGATCGTCGAGGTGCGAGAAGCCCCGGACCGGCCCGACGAGGAGCACGTCTTCATCACCCGCCGAGCCGACTGAGCTCCTACCTCGGGAGCAGCACGTCAGAGGCAGTTGGGTGCCCCGCCGCCCCAACTCCCCGTTGCGCGTCTCAGCCCCAACGGACGGACTACGCGATGGCGGCGATGCCGCCGTCGTCGAAGTAGATCGACTGGTGCAGTCGGCCCCCGAGGGCTGCCGCATACCGAGCCAGCACATCTTGCCCTGCGAGCTTGCCCTGTTCGATCTGGGAGATCCGTCCCTTCGTCACCCCCATCCGGTCCGCGACCTCCAGTTGGGTGAGGCCACGGTTGCGCCGAATTTCGGCAAGTCGATATCCGAGTACTTCTGCGAGCATCGCTTCCTTGCCTGCGGCCACGGCCTCCTCGCCA
This sequence comes from Saccharopolyspora tripterygii, assembly GCF_054778355.1. Lineage (NCBI taxonomy): Bacteria > Bacillati > Actinomycetota > Actinomycetes > Pseudonocardiales > Pseudonocardiaceae > Saccharopolyspora > Saccharopolyspora tripterygii. The sequence continues at coordinate 114,909 of NZ_BAAGZP010000004.1, forward strand.
CCGGCACGTTCCACGAAGTCACTTCGGACATCGCGCCAGTTGGTATATCCGGTCATCGCTGCCCCTCCTCGATGCGCAGGTGGAGCGCAACGTCGAGAGCGGCTGAGTTCTCGGCCGCCTCGTCGTCAGTCGCTTCACCCTCCTCGTCAGCGACCTGAGCACGAATCGCGTCGTGGCGCGCACGCCGGGCGGACTCGCCGGAGTCGGTCATGGTCATGCCTCCTTGCTCTCGATCCTGGTCGAGCCGACATGGATCTTGGGATCAGGTTCGCGCACTTCGCCGTGCTGGTGATCGATTGCCTCCCTGAACCCGCCGAGCCGAGTGAACTGGGCAGGATCATGTTCCGGGGCTGAGCTTGTAGTGCAGGCGGACCACTTGAGCGGACCGCAGCGCGAGGGTGTGATCGGTTCGCACCGAGCCTTCGTCGTCGACGTGGAGGTGGAACGTCTCGTGGATCGGGATGCGCGCGGCGAACGAACGTCCGCCGGACTCGACGACGACGTAGGCGCCGTTCTGGCCGAACGCCCCCGCCGGTGACCGCAGCTCCAGCTCGCCGCCGGGCAGCGCGACGGGGTCGAGGAACACCTGGACGTTTCCCGATTCGAGCGGGAACGCGACGTGCACGCTCGGGTTTCGCGAACCCGGGAGCGTCCGCGTGGTGTAGCAGCCGCTGTAGACGTACTCGCCGGTCGACCTCAGCGTCCGGATCCACGCGGCGGCTACCTGGTCTCCACCGGCCCCGGTGATGGGAACGACTCTGCTGTCCATGCCGTGGGCGACGTCGAGCGGACGGGTGGGCAGGGCGAGCTGCTGCACGCGGCGCCCGAACAGCCGGGAGACGAGCTCGCCGCCTGGTTGGAAGACCGGGTTCCACTGGGTCCAGACCTCCATGCGCCACTTCGAGGTGCGTTCGTAGAAGTCCCGGATCTCCGGACGCAGGTCGGCCGCTCGGAAGGTCGGTCCGTCCAGCTGCGACATGTCCGCGAGCAACCCGGTGGCCTCCTCGCCGTCACCGTCGGTCGTGGCGGCTCGCACCCACGTATCGCCGACCGTCTCCCCATCGCTCATCGGTGCGTCCAACCACTGCTAAGCGTGAGCGAGATCGACGCGGCGACCGCGCAGCCGCCAGAAGAGACGGGTGGCCAGGTCCAGGCTCGACATCCAGGACCGCACGGGGACAGCTTGCCTCCCATCACCCAGCACTGGGCCGGTCATCGCTGCCTGAGCGCGGTGGCGTGGTTGCCGGTTCGGGCGCGTGCCAGGATGGGTTCATGCCCCAAGCGCTGCACCTGACCGGCGACGCCGACGCCGACAAGCTCCTCTCGGACGACCCGTTCGCGCTGCTCACCGGGATGCTCCTCGATCAGCAGGTGGCCATGGAGCTGGCGTTCGCCGGTCCGAAGAAGATCGCTGACCGGATGGGCGGGTTCGACGTCGCCACGATCGCCGACTGCGATCCGGAGGAGTTCGTCGAGCTGTGCGTGCAGAAACCGGCGATCCACCGCTACGGCGGTTCGATGGCCAAGCGCGTCCAGGCCCTCGCGCAGCACGTCGTCGAGCACTACGACGGTCGCACCGAGGCGCTGTGGACCGACGGCGACCCGGATGGCAAGGAAGTCCTCAAGCGGCTCAAGGCCCTGCCGGGCTACGGCGACCAGAAGGCCCGGATCTTCCTCGCGCTGCTGGGGAAGCAGCGCGGTGTCGAGCCGGCGGGCTGGCGGGAAGCGGCCGGAGCCTATGGCGACGAGGACGCGCGTCGTTCCATCGCCGACGTCGTCGACGAGCACACCCTCCAGGAGGTCCGCTCCTTCAAGAAGGCCCAGAAGGCCGCCGCGAAGGCGTCGAAGTAGGCCCACCGCGCGCTGCGGCGGCCCGCCGGGCTGCCGTGGCGCGCAGCCAGGCGCGAGCCTGCTTGTCCAGGTCGCGGACGTCGGCCCAGCTGTGCTCGACCGGTATGGACGCGATCCGCAGGTCGTCTTCGTGCACCGGTCCCGGATCTCCGCGCAACACGTCGATCGCGGGGTCCCCGCGGCCCCACCGGAACGTGAACCCGCCCAGGTAGAGCCACTGGCAGGGGATCTTGGCCACGGTCATACCCCCGTCAGGTAGGCGAAGTGCACGTGCTGGACGTGCCAGGCCATGCAGTCCAGGCCCATCACGCCGAAGTCGACGAGAACGCGGCCGCAGCGCATCCCACCGACCGGGCAGCAGAACCACTCCCGCCCGTCGACCACCGCCACCTCCAGGTCGATCTCGAATCGGCCGACCCTGATCACGCCGCCGAGACGCGTGGGTGGCGTTGGCTCGGTCGTCGCTGACATGGCATCGCCCGCTTGCATCAGTCGTCACAGTCGTCTCATACAACTTCACGACGAAGGTAGCGGCGCCGTCTCTGGTGAGGCAAGGTGAGACACTCGTTTGGGAGGACTGAGTCGTCTAGTGCGAGGTGTTTCCGATGTCCGCCGCAGCGAAGTACCAGGAGATCGCCGCCACGCTGCGAGGCCAGATCGACAGCGGATCGCTGAGCGTGGGTGACAAGCTGCCCACCGAGCAGGCGCTGCAAGAGCAGTTCGACGCCTCGCGCACGACGGTCCGGCAGGCGCTCAGGGAGCTTCGCGATGCCGGTCTGGTTCAGATGCGCCACGGCATCGGGGTGTTCGTGTCACCGCCGACCGTGGTTCAGCGGCTCGACTCCCGGGATCGCTTGTCGAAGGCCCGCCGGGACCAGAACAAGGCCGCCTTCCTGGCGGAAGCGGATGCCCAAGGGTTCGCCCCGGCCGCCTCGGTGCGCGTGTGGTTCGAACCCGCACAGGACTTCGCCGAACTCCTCGGCGTGGCGGAAGATGCCGAGATCTGCGTGCGCGATCGGGTGATGCGCGCCGACGGACAGCCGGTCATGCTCGCGGTGTCGCGGCTGCCTCGGGAGATCACCCGGGGAAGCGCTCTTGAAGAGGTCGAGACCGGACCTGGTGGTGCTCTCGCCCGCCTGGAAGAGCTCGGGCTCGGAATCGCCAGGCATGAAGAGGTGGTCGGTGCCCGCATGCCTGACGCGAACGAGCGTCAACTGCTCGGTCTGGGCAGCGGCCCGGTGCTCACCGTTCGTCGGCGCACCTGGAGCGGGGAGCGCGTCGTCGAGGTGAACGACATGGTGATGTCGGGCGCCGGGTACGAGCTCCGCTACGGCTGGGACGCGATCTGATCGGATCCCAGCCGAGCGCTGCTCAGGCTGCGGCTGCTGCTCCGGGCTTCTGGTACTTGTCGACGTACTCCTGGTCGGAGAGCTCGGAGATGGAGTACATGATCTCGTCGGTGATCGACCGCAGGACCGGCAGGGACGCCTCCATGCCCGAGTAGCGGGCGAAGTCCAGCGGGTCGCCGAAGCGGACCGTGACCGCGGCCCGGCGCGGGATCCTGGTTCCGCGGGGCTGGAGCTTGTCGGTGCCGGTCAGCGCCACGGGGACGACCGGGGCGCCGGTGTTCAGCGCCAGCCGGGCGACGCCGGTGCGGCCCCGGTACAGACGGCCGTCGGGGGAGCGGGTGCCTTCCGGGTGGATGCCGAAGGCACCGCCGTTGCGCAGCACCTCCTCGGCCGCGCCGATCGCTTCCAGCGCGGCCCGGCCGCGGCCCCGCTCGACCGGGATGGCGCCCAGCGAGGTGAACAGCCACTTGCTCAGCCCGCCCTTGAAACCGGTGCCCTGGAAGTACTCGGCCTTCGCGAGGAAGGCCACCGGGCGCGGCAGCACGAGCGGGACGATGAAGCTGTCCAGCACCGCCAGGTGGTTCGGAGCGAGGATCACCGGTCCCGTCGTGGGCACCTTCTCCGCGCCGATGATCTTCGGGCGGTAGACCGACCTGGCCACTGCACCCACGACCCGTTTGCTCACCGCGTACAGCATTGTGTGGTCTCTCCCGCTCCGAGGTCTTTCCGCTCCCCCTCGAATCTAACTCGCCGAGGTTTCGCGGGTGCGGCGCGCAGGCCAACCGGTGGGGGTAATCGCCGGGATCCCGGGGGTATGCGGGTCCGCCGGCGAGTGGGAGCATGGAGGTCGGAGGTAGCGTCGTGAACACTTCACATCGTGACGACACCCCGGTGCTGATCACCGAGGCCCAGCCGTCGATGGACGATCAGCAGGCTCTTCGCCGCCGCAGGTACGCGTTGATGATGGCCAGCCGCATCCCGTGCTTGATCGGTGCCGTCGTGGTGTTCCAGGTGTGGCACCTGTGGTGGTTGGCCTTGATCATCCTGGCGATTTCGATCCCGTTGCCGTGGATGGCGGTCCTGATCGCCAACGACCGGCCCGCTCCCAAGTCCGAGGACGTCAACCGGTTTCGCCGCTCGCACCGCAGCATCGAGTCGCCCGGGCACCAGGTCATCGAAGGCACCTGACCGGCCCTGCCCAGGACGATCACCGCCGTGGCGGGAGCGGGACCGCTGCGGACAATCGCATGCGGTGTGCGGCATCATTGGTGGCATGAGCACGATGACGCTGCCGGAGACCGACACCCGGAACGAGACCGCTGAAGAGACCAGCGACGACCGTCCCGAGGTATTCCACTACGTGCAGAAGGACAAGATCGCCGAGAGCGCGGTCATGGGCACTCACGTCGTGGCGCTGTGCGGTGAGGTCTTCCCGGTCACCAAGTCCGCGAAGCCCGGTTCTCCGGTCTGCCCGGACTGCAAGGAGATCTTCGAGTCGTTGCCCACGGGTGGCGGCGGCGACGAGTGAGCGGGGCGCTTCCCGAACCGCCGCGGATCAGCCGCTGTGCGGTTCGGGGTGTCCGGCGCGCTTGAAGGCCACCGGTTTGCCGTTGGTGTGCGGTGCTTCGGGGGCGGAGGCCGGCGGCTCCGGATCGTCCTCCTGCGCGCGGGTCTTGTCCTCGCGCCACGCGCGGTAGCCGTCCTCGGTGTGCATCCGCTGCGCCAGCCGCCGCATCTCCAGTCGCCGCCAGCGCCGCCGCTCCCGGCGGGTCATCTTCGCCGGCCACATCTCCTGGATCGCGTTGTTGAACTCCGCGCCCATGATGATCGCGAAGCCGATGAAGAACGCGAACAGCAGGAAGGCGATCGGCGTGGCCAGCGCGCCGTAGGTGTAGCCGGTGCTGGTGATCCACGTGATGTAGACCCGCAGGCCGTAGCTGGACACCAGGAACAGCACCATCGCCAGCAGCGCGCCCGGGATTCCCCGGTACCAGGGCAGTTTCCGCGGCAGCGCCACGCTGTAGAGCGTCGCCAGCGCGATCACCAGCCCGGCAGCCGTGGCCGGGTAGTAGATCGCGTGGATCAGCCAGGTGATGTCGTCCTGCAGCGCGTGCGGGAACACCGTCGGCAACCACTCCGGGCCCAGCGCCACCACCGGCATCCCGATGATCGCCAGCACCAGTCCGACCAGGTACAGCAGCAGCGCCACGATCCGCTGCCAGACGCTGTTGCGCACCAGGTACTGGTCGTAGGCCTGGGTGATCGAGTCCACCAGCGAGGCCAGCGCGGACGACCCGGCCCACAGCGACAGCAGGAAACCCATCGACGCGATCTCGCTGCGGCCCTTGGTCAGGATGTCGCCGACGGTCGGACCGATGATCTGGTCCACGACACCACCGGTGAACACCGTGCGGCAGAAGGCCAGGATCTTGTCGTGCACCGCGTCGACGATCGCGGGACCGAACCAGTCACCGAGGTAGCCCAGGCTGCCCAGCAGGCCCAGCAGCAGCGGCGGCAGCGACATCGTCTGCCAGAACGCGGCGGCCGCGGACTCCGAGAAGATGTTGTCCCACCACGCCTTGTCCAGGGTCCGCACGACAAGGCGCAGGGGACCGCGGCGCACCGGGACCTCGTCCCGCGCTGCGGTCGCGCTGCGCCCCTGGCTGTCTGGCGAACTCGGCGAACCCATGTCGCCTACAAGGATGCTTCATAGCTCCCGCGCGTAGGCGTCGAGGTGTTGAAACCGGAGTGTCGGAACCGTCTCGATCGGCCGAACCGGTGTCGACCCGAGCGCGGAGGTAAGCTGCACGGCGGTCCGCCAGAAGTTGATCGGTGCTGGTTGATCCAGTTCTCCGGTCAATCCCTCGTTCGAGGGAGCACGGCGGTAGTGGGGCTCAACGGATGTGCCCGCACCATCCGGTTTGGGGAAAACGAGGAAGGGAGCGGCGAGCCGGCGTGTCCGAAGCGCAACTCGACTATTCCGTCCGATCTGTTCTCAGCGATCCCTCGCAGGCCCCGTCCCGGCCACTGCGCGCCTGGCAGCGGCGAGCGCTGACCAAGTACCTGGCCAACCAGCCGCAGGACTTCCTGGCCGTCGCGACGCCCGGCGCGGGCAAGACGACCTTCGGTCTGCGGGTGGCCGCCGAGCTGCTCGCCGACCGCACGGTCGAGCAGGTCACCGTGGTCGCGCCGACCGAGCACCTCAAGCACCAGTGGGCGCTGGCCGCAGGTGGCGCCGGGATCCCGCTGGACTCGAACTTCCGCAACGCCGACGGCATCACCTCCAGCGACTACCGCGGCGTGGTCGTCACCTACGCGCAGGTCGCGGCCCACCCGAACCTGCACCGGGTGCGCACCGAACGCCGCAAGACGCTGGTGATCCTGGACGAGGTGCACCACGCCGGTGACGCCAAGTCCTGGGGCGACGCGATCCGGGAAGCGTTCACCCCCGCCGTGCGGCGGCTGTCGCTGACCGGTACGCCGTTCCGCAGCGACGACTCGCCGATCCCGTTCATCGGTTACGAGCCCGACGCCGACGGGTCGTTGCGCAGCCGCGCCGACCACTCCTACGGCTACTCCGACGCGCTCGCCGACGGCGTCGTGCGGCCGGTGCTGTTCCTCGCCTACTCCGGCGAGGCGCGCTGGCGCACCAACGCCGGCGACGAGTTCAGCGCGCGCCTCGGCGAACCGCTGACCGCCGAGCAGACCGCCCGGGCGTGGCGGACCGCGCTGGACCCCTCCGGCGAGTGGATCCCCGCGGTGCTCAAGGCCGCCGACACCCGACTCGAACAGCTCCGCCAGGGCGGCATCCCGGACGCGGGCGGCCTGGTGATCGCCTCCGACCACCCCACGGCCAAGGCCTACGCCAAGGCCCTGCACCAGATCACCGGTTCGGATCCGGTCGTGGTGCTCTCGGACGACCCGCAGGCGTCGTCGCGGATCGGTGAGTTCGCCGAGTCCGACGACAAGTGGATGGTCGCGGTCAGGATGGTGTCCGAGGGCGTCGACGTGCCGCGCCTGGCCGTCGGCGTCTACGCCACCAGCGCCTCGACGCCGCTGTACTTCGCCCAGGCCATCGGCCGCTTCGTGCGGTCCCGCCGACCGGGGGAGACCGCCAGCATCTTCCTGCCCAGCGTGCCCGTGCTGCTGGAGCTGGCCAGTCAGCTCGAAGCGCAGCGCGACCACGTGCTGGGCAAACCGCACCGGGAGAAGGACGGCTGGGACGACGAGCTCGTCGCCGCCGCCAACGCCCAGCGCGACGAGCCCGGCGAGGAGGAGAAGGCGTTCACCTCGCTGGGCGCCGACGCCGAGCTGGACCAGGTGATCTACGACGGTTCGTCGTTCGGCACGGCCGCGTTCAGCACCACCGAGGAGGAGCAGGACTACCTCGGGCTGCCGGGTCTGCTGGAGCCGGACCAGGTGAAGGCGCTGCTGCGGCAGCGCCAGTCCCAGCAGCTGGAGGACGTCGGCAAGCGCGAGGCCGAGGCGAAGGCCGCGAAGGCCGCCGAGCAGGCCGAGCAGCAGTCCCGTCCGCAGAGCGTCCAGGAGCGGCTGCAGAAGCTGCGCAAGGAGCTCAACACCCTCGTGTCGCTGCACAACCACCGGACCCGCAAGCCGCACGGCAAGATCTACAACGAGCTGCAGAAGGCGTGTGGCGGTCCGCCGACCGCCATGGCCACCGTCGAGCAGCTCGAAGAGCGGATCGCCACGCTCCGTTCTTGGTGATCGCCTGATGCGGGTGCCGCCGTCCGGCTAACCTGTCACCCGCCAGAGCGACGATCTTGGAGCGGGCGTGACCGGCGACGCGTGGAACATCGGGCTCAACATCATCGCGAGCGTGATCACCGGCTCGGTGGTCTGGCTCTCCGGTCGCCTGCTGCGGCTGCGCAGGTTGCGGCGCAAGCAGGCGTTCTTCGGGCTGCGCAGCGGTGAGGAGTGCCTGCTCGTGGTGCCGCGGATGGTCTCGGCCGACAACGAGCGCAGCGTCCACCGCAACGACGCCGCCGCGATGCTCGACCTCTCGTCGATCCTGGGGGAGTGCGGCGCGAAACCCGAGGTGATCTTCCACGACCAGGTCTACCAGGGGCTCGCCGACAAGGCCGAGTTCTGCATCGGCGGCCCGGTGGCCAACCGGCGGACCGAGGCCCACGTGCGGTCGGTGCTGCCGGGCGTGCGGATCGGGGAGTCGGAGGAGCGGACGGCGATCACGGTGGCGGGCAGACCTATCCGTCGAACACGGGCCGGGCCGAGTACGCGTTGCTGGCCAAGGTCGTCCGGGACAAGAGGGACAAGCCCGCGTTCGTGATCTGCGGTCAGACCTCGATCGCCAACCGCGCCGCCGCGCGCTACCTCGACGCGCAGTTCCATCGGCTCACGCGCGCTCACGGGCTCCGGGGGCGCTTCTGCGTGCTGCTGCGCGTCGTCGAGTCCGAGAGCTACGGGCCGAGCGTCGTCGAGCTCGTCCGCGACGTCACCACCGAAGCCTTCACCCAGCACCCCGCCGAAGAGCCCGAAGCTTCGGGAACCTCAGAGGACGAGGTCACCTCCGCGTAGTGGGGCAGTGGGCAGTTTTGGTCCGAACCGTCCATGATCAATGTCCGTTTCGCCGGGTCAGTTCGGACCAAAACTGCCCGTTGCCGGAGCCGGGGCGATGATCTTGCGGGGTCGTTCGGTCTTCTAGGGTCGCCGCATGGGATTCGACGTGGAGAAGGTCAGGGCGCAGTACCCGGCGCTGGCCGACGGACGGGCTTGGTTGGACGGTGCCGCCGGTACGCAGGTGCCGGAGGCGGTGATCGAAGCGATCAGCGACGCGTACCGCGGAGGGCTGTCGAACGTGGGCGGACCCTACGAGTCGAGCCGGCGCTCGGGCGGGATCGTCGCCGAGGCCCGTTCGGCGGTGGCCGATCTGGTGGGCGCGCCCGACCCGGCGTGCGTGACCTTCGGCCCCAGCATGACGTCGCTCACCTACCGCTTCGCCGCAACGCTGGCGTCTGGCTGGAACCCCGGCGACGAGATCGTGGTGACCGATCTCGACCACGACGCGAACGTGCGCCCGTGGGTGCAGCACGCGCAGCGGGCGGGTGCCACCGTGCGGACCGCCGCGATCGATCCGGCCACCGGTGAGCTCCCGGTCGACGACGTCGTGGGACTGATCGGCGATCGCACCAAGCTGGTCGCCGTCACCGCCGCGTCCAACCTGCTCGGCGTGATCCCCGACCTCAAGCCGATCACCGACAGGGCGCGGGAGGTCGGTGCGCTGTCCTACGTCGACGGCGTGCAGCACTGCCCGCACGCGCACGTGAGGATCGCGGAGCTGGGAGCGGACCTCTACGCCACGAGCGCCTACAAGTGGGCCGGGCCGCACCTGGCGGCGGTGGTCGCCTCCGATCCGTGGGCCCTGGAGAACCTGCACCCGGACAAGCTCAAGCCCTCGCCGGAGAGCTCTCCTGAGCGCTTCGAGCTGGGCACCAACCCGTTCGCCCCGATGGCCGGTGCGGTCGCCGCTGTGGAGCACCTGGCCGGGCTGGACGCCGACGCGGCGGGCAGCCGGCCCGAACGGCTCGCGACATCGCGCAAGGCCGTCGTCGAGCACGAGGAGCGGCTGGCGAGCCACCTGTTCGAGGGCTTGGCCGCCCTCAGCGGCGTGCGGCGGCACGGAGCCCCTCAGGGCCCGACCACGCCCACCGCGTTCTTCACCGTCGAGGGCAAGGCCCCGGCCGAGGTCTCCGCTGCGCTCTCGGAGCGGGGCCTGAACGTCTCCGCCGGGCACTCCTACGCCTGGGAGCTCGTCCACGCCCTGGGCATCGGCCCCGAGGGCGGTGTCCGGGCGAGCCTGTCGCACTACTCGACCACCGACGAGGTCGATCGCCTGCTCGCCGCGCTCGGCGAGATCAGCGCCTGAAGCGCACCGGCCTGAAACGCATCGGGCCCCCGCAGCGCGCGGCTGCGGGGGCCCGATGACTTAGCTGATCAGGTTGTCACTGCTCGTCCTGCTGAAGGTCGGCCTCCACGTCGCGCAGACCGGCTTCGTAGGCGCGGGCGTGGTGCCCGCAGAACAGAAGCTCGCCACCGGACGGTAGTACGGCGCGAAGCTTGGCAGCGGCCCCGCAGCGGTCGCAGCGGTCGGCGGCGGTCAGCTCGGGGCGGGTGAGCGTTCCCGGCATCGATATCTCCCTCCGTCCCGGCGTCGGTTTCCACACCGACGCCCTCGATCCTGCTACGACCACCGGTGTCCTACTGGCTGCAGGGTCGGTGCTCGTTGGCTCCACTCTTCCAGACGTTTTGGCCGGAGTCAGTGTTCCCGCGCGGGCTAGCGACGGTCGTCACCATGAAGTACCCGGTTGCAGCAGCGATCCTTGCGGAGCGTGATCAACATCAGTGCCGTCTCGCTGACCAGGCAGAACGCCGAGATCGATGGATCTAGCTGGAGAAACGCTCGGATCAGTCAAGGCTGATCCGCGTGTGGTGGATCACAAATATGACGATCTGTGTTCGGTCGTGTTCCTCTGGAAGCGAACAGCAAATCTCAGCAGTCGGACGGAAATCGGCCCCTCGGGAGTCCGAAATGCGTGGTTCGAGGCCGAAGTGGACACACGAAATCGGCCGCCGACCCGAGAGGATCGGCGGCCGATTCGCGGAGAACGCGGTCAGTCCAGGTAGTCCCGGAGGACCTGCGACCGGGACGGGTGGCGCAGCTTCGACATCGTCTTGGACTCGATCTGCCGGATCCGCTCCCGGGTGACCCCGTAGACCTGGCCGATCTCGTCCAGCGTGCGCGGCTGTCCGTCGGTGAGTCCGAAGCGCAGCCGGACCACGCCCGCCTCGCGCTCGGACAGCGTCGCCAGCACCGACTGCAGCTGGTCCTGCAGCAGCGTGAACGACACGGCGTCGACCGCGACGACGGCTTCGGAGTCCTCGATGAAGTCACCGAGCTGGCTGTCGCCCTCGTCGCCGATGGTCTGGTCGAGCGAAATGGGCTCCCGGGCGTACTGCTGGATCTCCAGCACCTTCTCCGGGGTGATGTCCATTTCCTTGGCGAGCTCTTCGGGCGTGGGCTCGCGACCGAGGTCCTGCAGCAGCTCGCGCTGGATGCGCCCGAGCTTGTTGATGACCTCGACCATGTGCACCGGGATGCGGATGGTGCGCGCCTGGTCAGCCATCGCACGCGTGATGGCCTGACGGATCCACCAGGTCGCGTACGTGGAGAACTTGTAGCCCTTGGTGTAGTCGAACTTCTCGACCGCGCGGATCAGACCGAGGTTGCCCTCCTGGATCAGGTCCAGGAACGCCATGCCGCGGCCGGTGTAGCGCTTGGCGAGGCTGACCACCAGGCGGAGGTTGGCCTCCAGCAGGTGGTTCTTGGCGCGCTCGCCGTCACGCACGATCCAGCGCAGGTCGCGCCGCATCTGCGTGGTCAGCTGCTCGCCTGACTCCTCGATCTGGCGCAACCGCTCGGCACCGTAGAGGCCGGCCTCGATGCGCTTGGCGAGCTCGACCTCCTCCTCGGCGTTGAGCAGGGCGACCTTGCCGATCTGCTTGAGGTAGGCGCGAACCGAGTCCGCGGAAGCGGTCAGCTCGGCGTCCTTGCGCGCCTGGCGGAGCGCCTCGGACTCCTCCTCGTCCCAGACGAAGTCACCGGACTCCTTGGAGTCCTCGTCCGGAACCGGTTCCTCCGGGATCTCCACCTCGACTTCCGCCAGATCGCCGACCTCCGGAGAGGTCAGGTCGGTCTCGATCGGTTCGTCGATCTCCATGCCCTCGCCACTGCCCTTGGCGGAATCCGACTTGGCCGTCTTCTTCGCCGGGGTCTTGGCGGTGCTCTTCTTGGCCGCGGGCTTGCGGGTCGTCGACTTCGCACCCGTCGAGCTCTTGGCGGTGCTCTTGCGCGCGGCAGGCTTCGTCTGCTCGACGTCAGACGAAGCAGCCGCCTCCGAAGCTGGGGTGGCCTGGGACTGGCCCGACTCGGCTTGGGCGCCGCCGTCGGTTGCGGCGGTGCTGGAGCGTCGGGTTGCGGTTTCTGCGGCTGCCACGTACGCCCTTTCGCGACGGTCGATCAGGGCTGGCCGGAGGGCGCGAAACCTCGGCCGCCAAAGGTCGGGGAACAACCCACCGGACTCGGCGTCCTGGCTGACGAACGATCACCCGAGACTTGCCGGGGTGACCGGTTCGCCGCCGTAGCGGCTTCCGCCCTCGGTATTGCACCAACGGGCGGATTCACCAGCGTTCACCAGCCAAAAGGACTTCGAACCAAGTGGGTCGCGTTCCATTGTAACCGCGATGCGGGGGTGCGGTTCCGCTGCGAGGCGGAGTCCGCGCGTCCCGATGTGTGCTAGGCACGGCTCGGAAGGCCTGTTGCGAGCCGTGCCGAACACACCGACGGGTGTCACTCGGGACTCCCCGCCGAGACGGGCGCAGCGGGCGGTCGCCGCTGTGCCCGGCAGCGGTGGGATCAGCTCTTCTCGCTGCTCGCGGCGGCCATGGCGGCGCCGACGATGCCCGCGTCGTTGCGCAGCGCCGCGGCCACCACGGGAGTGCGGGTCTCCAGCAGCGGGATCCACTTGTGACCCTTCCGGCTGACTCCGCCGCCCGCGATGAGCAGATCGGGCCAGAGGAACTTCTCCAGCGATTGGACGTAACGGGTGACCCGCGGCGCCCACTCCTCGTAGGAGAGCTCGAGATCGTCCTTGACCGAAGCGGCGGCCTGCGACTCGGCGTCGTGGCCGTCGACCTCGATGTGACCGAACTCGGTGCTGGGCACGAGCTTGCCGTCGATGAACATCGCGCTGCCGATCCCGGTGCCGAAGGTCAGCACCACGACCTGGCCCTGGTGCCCGACACCCGCGCCGGCCTTCATCTCGGCGACTCCGGCGGCGTCGGCGTCGTTGAGCACGACGATCTCGTCCCGATCGCGCCCGAGCCGCTCCGCGAACAGGGCCTGAGCGTCGGTACCGATCCAGCCCTTGTCGATGTTGGCGGCCGTGAGCGCCGTGCCGTCCTTGATGACGCAGGGCAGCGTGACGCCGACCGGGCCGGTCCACGCGAACTTCTCGACGATCTCGGCCACGGCGTCGGCCACCGCGTCCGGGGTCGAGGGTTGCGGCGTCGGAATGCGCAAGCGCTCCTCGGCCAGCACTCCGGCTTCGATGTCGACCGGCGATCCCTTGATGCCGGATCCGCCGATATCCACGCCGAACCCGCGGGCTGTCGCCATGGCTGATCCTTCCTATTCGATTCAGACCAAGGTGTGCAGACCTTAACGGGACTGTGTTGCGATGTCTGCGTGGGATTGGCAAAAGATGTGGACGCATTCGCCTTGTCCGAGGTCGCGGTGCGGATCGCGCGGGAAGCCGCCGAGCTGGCCAGAACCGTGCGTGACGAGGCGGTGACAGAAGGTGTCGACACGAAGAGCACCGAGACCGATGTCGTCACGATGGGAGATCGAGCCGTGGAGCGCTTGGTGCGCGAGCGGCTGGCCGAACTCCGCCCCGGCGAGTCCGTCCTGGGCGAGGAGGAAGGCGGCGACGGTGCGCTGGACGGTCTGCGCTGGGTCGTCGACCCGATCGACGGCACTGTGAACTATCTCTACGGATTCCCCTTCTACGCGGTTTCGCTGGCGGCGCAGGTCGACGGGCGCTCGGTCGCCGGTGCCGTCGTCGAGCCCGTGTCGGGGCGGGTCTGGAGCGCTGCGGCCGGTCACGGCGCGCTGCTGGACGGCGAGCCGCTGCGCGTGTCCGGTTCCCACCGGCTCGACCTCGCGCTGGTCGGCACCGGCTTCGCCTACGCGGTGCAGCGGCGCACGGCCCAGTCGCGCGTGGTGACCGAACTGCTCGGCCAGGTGCGCGACATCCGCCGGGCGGGCGCGGCCTCGCTGGACCTGTGCGCGGTCGCGGCCGGCTGGCTGGACGCGACCTACGAGGTCGGCCTCAACCGCTGGGACTGGGCCGCGGGCGCGCTGATCGCCGAGGAGGCGGGCGCGACGCTGCGGCTGCCGGAGAAGGGCTCCGCCGACGGGCTCGGCGACGAGATGCTCGTCTGCGCCACCCCGGGGATCGCCGAAGGGCTCACCGGAGCGCTCCGCGCGGCTGACGCCGGCGAGGTCTAGACGGTTCGTGGCGGGAACTCGCCATCTCTCAGACGAGTTCCCGCCACGACATCGATAGCGAGCTGTTGCCGGTTCTGCCGGGAATCGTTATCAGCAGTGCACGTCCCGGGCCTTGGTGAGCAGCTCGTCGCTGATCTGCGGGGGCGTCACCTCTTGGTGCGCGCCGTCCTGCTGATCGCGCTGCGGCACCCAGTTCTGCAGCTGCTGCAGGATCTGCTTGGCCTCTTGCGTGGTCTTGATGTCGTCGAAGTCCGCGCCCAGCGCCAGGTCGAGACCGGCGTCCTCGCGCTCGTCGCGCACCAGCTGGGCGCAGGGGGCGATCAGGCTCAACGTGCGGGCGGCGTTCATGCCCGCCGCGCCGAAGCGGATCTGGCCGTGGCACTGCAGGTCGTAGTTGACGTAGACGGCGTCGTTGTCGGCGCCGGCCTTGTTGAAGCCCAGGCTGGCCAGCTCGTCGCCGACCATGCTCGCCTGCCTGCTCTCGCCGTTGCCGTTGAGCACCCGCACCTGCACGTCCTGCGGCGGCACCGGGCTCGTGGAGTTCAGCGCGTCGCGCTCGAGCATGGTGCCCACCGGCACCTGCGCGGGCTGGCCGCTGACCTCGGGAGGAGCGGTCGGAGCTCCGGGCGGGTTGCACCGGGTGGCCGTGTCGATGTCCTCGACGGACCCGAAGACGCGGGTCCACACCAGTCCGGACAGCACCACCAGCGCCACCAGCACGACCAGCGCGGGGAGCGGTCGGCGTCGGCGATATCCGACTCGCCGTCCCGGCCTTGCACCTACGGCTGCCACGTCCGCCCCTCCCTGGATGCATCGGATCAGCGCGCTCCCGCCCGCACTGATCAGCCTAGGGGTTGATCCTCTGATGTGCGGTGCTGGTCGCCGCTGTCGTGTCTTGATCTCCCCGTGATCGTCTCGATGCCGATGCCGACCGGGAAAGCGCGAGCGCATCGCATCACGCGTCGATCGTCCGGGCAACCGGGGGAGCCGCCCGGCGGGACCGGTCGACCTGTCGAATTTTGATCTACGATGCCCGCCGAATGCGCGCAATGCCACACCTACGGGTGACCTGCTGCGTGTTCGCAGAAGTTATGAGCTACCCTCTCGGCGCCTCACGGAGTGCCGAGTTGAGGCAAGTCGCTCTTTACGGGGGAACTAACGCGTTGCAGGGCGAGACCGCGATCACTGTCCCATCGGGCACAAATCCGGGTCCTGGAACGTTTACCAGCGGCACACCATTGCAGTCTCCACTAACGCAGGGGTGAATCACGATGGCGACCGACTACGACGCTCCTCGCCGCGAGTCCGAGGACTTGGCGGAGGACTCGTTGGAGGAGCTGAAGGCGCGACGCAACGATGCGCAATCCGGCGTCGTCGACGAGGACGAAGGGGCGATCGCGGAGAACTTCGAACTGCCGGGCGCGGATCTGTCCGGCGAGGAGATGACCGTCAAGGTGCTCCCGAAGCAGGCTGATGAGTTCACCTGCTCGAGCTGCTTCCTCGTTCATCACCGCAGCCGGCTGGCCGAGACCAAGAACGGTCAGTTCATCTGCCGTGATTGCGCCGCCTGAGGCGCACGTCGACGCGCACAAAGGGAAGTGGCTGGGCACACGCGGGCGGCGTGTGCCCAGTGTTTTTCCTGCCGACGTCCTCCGGTGAGACCCGGTTGTGCGGCGGAGCGAGCGGCCAGGCGCCCGAGCTCCCCGTCAGCCGCGGCGGAGCAGGGCGGCCTTGAGCTTCTCCGGCTTGCGGGTGCTGATCACCCAGTACGGCGTGGAGTCGTCCGGGTCGTCGAGCCAGATGCGGGCCGAGGTGGGCACCCAGGACCGGTGCACGAGGAACGCCGCCGGGTCCAGGTCCGGGCCCAGGGCGCGGCGCTTCTCGGCGGGGGCGACGGTCTCGACCTCGTCGATGAACCGCAGGGGGAGGTGCGCGTCACCGACCCACAGCTCGTCGTCGACGACCTCGATCTTGAGCCTGCCCAGCCACAGCGGCACGGCGATCGCCAGCGGGACGAGCACGACGTAGGGCAACCAGGCGCGCACGCCCGGGTAGCCCATGTGAACCTGGGCGGCCATCAACACCGCTGCGACCAGCGGCAACGGCCACGTCCACCACGAGGCGTACAGCCGTTCGCGGAAGACCGCGCGGCCCTTCGAATTCGCCTGACCGGGGGTGTCCCCGTCCGTGCTGGCTGCTTCTACGCTTTCCGACACGCATTCAGGGTAGTCTCGCCGCCCGTGTCGAACGTGAAGGTCCTGCTCACCAGAACCGACCCCGGCGTACCGCTTCCCGAATACGCCAAACCCGGGGATGCCGGTGCCGATCTGGTAACCACCAGTGATGTGGTTCTCGAACCGGGCGAACGCGCCCTCGTGGGAACCGGAGTCGCCGTGGCGCTGCCCGAGGGATACGCGGGTTTCGTCCATCCGCGCTCCGGACTGGCGGCCAAGACCGGCCTCAGCGTGGTCAACACGCCCGGGACGATCGATTCCGGGTACCGCGGTGAGATCAAGGTCTGCCTGATCAATCATGATCGTGTGCAGCCGGTGTCGTTGCGACGAGGTGACCGGATCGCTCAGCTGATCGTGCAGAAGGTCGAGCACGCCGTGTTCGACGAGGTCGACGAGCTGCCCGAGTCGCTGCGCGGTGCCGGTGGATATGGCTCCACAGGTGGTCATGAGGTGCTGACGGCGTCGGGAACCACCGAGGCCGGTCACAGGACGGAGGTCTGAGGGGATGTTCAGAAGGGGCCGGGGGAAGTCCAAGCGCGACGCGGCCGCCGCGGAGGAGCAGCGGGAGACGCCCGAGCAGATTCCCTCGCAGGGACCGTACGACGAAGACGAGGCGCCCTCGTCCGAGGTCGAGCGCCTCGACCTCGGCTCGGTCCGGGTGCCGGTGCCCGAGGGCGGCCAGCTGCAGGTCGAGGTCGACCCGTCCGGGCCGGTCCGCGCGGTGCACCTGGTGACGCCCGTCGGCAGGCTGACGGTGAGCGCCTTCGCGGCACCGCGCAGCGGCGGGCTGTGGCAGGACGTCAGCAACGAGCTGGCCGACCAGCTGCGCAAGGACGGCGCACGGGTGCACACCGAGCAGGGCGACTGGGGCATGGAGCTCGTGGCGGACTCGCCGAAGGCGGCTTTGAGGTTCGTCGGCGTCGACGGCCCGCGCTGGTTGCTGCGCGGGGTGGCGGCCGGTCCGGCCGAGTCCTCGAAGGAGTGCGCGCGGCTGCTCTACGGCGTCCTGGACGACACCGTCGTGGTCCGCGGCTCGGAGCCGATGCCGGTCCGCACACCGCTGCCCATCGAGCTCCCGGAGGCGATCCTGCGCCACATCCAGCAGGCGCAGCAGTCGGAAACCCCCAACGGGCAGGTCTGAGGACCGAGCCCTGGCAGCGGGGGAGGTTCCGCCTGGAACGTCCCCCGCGACCAGCCCGAACGGCGGGCGGGAACGGGCCGGTGCGCGGTGGATTTCTTAATCCCGCCGGGCATGGGTTTCGCCCCGCGCGGCCGGTTACGCTGGGAGGTGCACGGGCTGCGGAGTCGAGCCCCGAGGCGCACAGGAGCGCTCATGAGCAAGACCGGAGGCGGCTACTGGAAACGCCTCGTGCGGAGCCTGACCAGCGATGTCGCCGAACTGGACGCCGACGACCTGTCCGATCGGTCGCAGGCGGGCGGCGCGCAGCGCGCCAGTGACTGCCAGTGCGGTCAGGAAGCCGTGGTGCTGGGCCGGGTCCGCAGCGTCGAGCTCTGCCCCAAGACCTCGGCGCCCACCCTGGAGGCCGAGCTCTACGACGGCACCGAAGGGGTGACCCTGGTGTGGCTCGGGCGCAGGCGCATCGCGGGGATCGAGCCTGGCCGTATCGTCAAGGCCCGTGGCCGGATCGCAGTCCGGGACGGTCGCAAGGTGCTGTACAACCCCTACTACGAGTTGCAGAACACCGCATGAGCGAACATGACGCCTCGGCTGCCGGGCTCAACGCCCGCCAGACCGACGATGACCGGCAGCCCGAGGGCAAGGCCGGTGTTTCCGAGCAGACCCTGCTGGAGCAGATGGGAGGCGTCAGCGGGCTCGCCTATTCCGCTGTGCCGATCGTCGTGTTCGTGGTGGTCAGCTCGTTCACCTCGATGATGCCGGCGATCTGGGCCTCGATCGGGGTCGCCGTGGGCATCGCGATCTTCCGCCTGGTGCGCAAGGAACCCCTGCAACCGGCGATCTCCGGCGTGCTGGGCGTGGCGGTGTGCTCGTTCATCGCCTACCGCTCCGGGGAGACCAAGGGCTTCTTCCTGCTCGGCATCTGGACCAGCCTGATCTACGGCGGCGTGTTCCTGGTGTCGGTGGTGGCCCGCTGGCCGCTGGTCGGAGTCGTCTGGTCGGCGCTCAACGGGCTGGGCATGGAGTGGCGCAAGCAGCGCCGCGCGATGCGCGCCTACGACATCGCCACGCTGTCCTGGGCGGCGGTGTTCGCCGCCAAGTACGTCGTGCAGCAGTGGCTCTACGACAACGACCAGACCGGGTGGCTGGCTTTCGCGCGCATCGCCATGGGCTACCCGCTGACCGGCATCGCGCTGATCGTGACGGTGTGGGCGATCCGCCGGGCGAAGAAGGTCGCCGAAGAAGCCGCCGCGGTCGTTTAGGGGGTGGGGGAAGTTTTCATGAAAACTTCCCCCACCCCCCGAACAACACCTGGTGAGTCCCGGGGTGCGGCTCCGCACGGAGTCGCACCCTTTCGCGTCATTCCGCGTGGTCGTGGATGACCGCGCGGATCTCGCTCTCGACGTTGCTGGTGGCCACGAACAGCATCTCGTCGCCCGCTTCCAGCGGGTCGTCGGCCTGCGGCACGATGACCCGGCCACCGCGCAGGATGCTCACCAGCGCCGCGTCTGCGGGCAGCTTGAGGTCGCGGACCCGCCGCCCGGCCAGCGGAGTGGCCTCCGGCAGCGTCACCTCTACGAGGTTGGCCTGGCCCTGGCGCAGCGTCATCAGGCGCACCAGATCGCCGACGTTGACGGCTTCCTCGACCATCGCGGCCAGCATCCGCGGCGTGGAGACGGCGACGTCGACGCCCCAGGCGTCGGTGAACAGCCACTCGTTGCGCGGATCGTTGACCCTGGCCACGACCCGGCGCACCGCGAACTCCGTCTTCGACAGCAGCGAGACCACGAGGTTGACCTTGTCGTCGCCGGTGGCCGCGATGACCACGTCGCAGGTCTGCAGTCCGGCTTCTTCCAGCGAGGCCAGCTCGCAGGCGTCGGCGAGCATCCACTCGGCGTCCGGGATGCGCCTCGGGTGGTAGCTGGCCGTGCTGCGCTCGACCAGCAGCACTTCGTGCTCGCCTTCGAGCAGCTCCCGAGCGATGGACTGGCCGACCGCCCCCGCTCCCGCGATCGCGATTCGCATTACTCGCTCTCCTCGGGTGTGCGGCGAGCCGCCGCGGTCACGTCGGTGACGGTTCCGGACAGCGCCGCGACGTACACGGTGTCGTCGGCTTGGATCACGGTCTTGCGGTCGGGCAGCACGCCGCTGCCGAACCGCATGATGAACGCCACCCGAGCGCCGGTCGCCGACTCCACCTCGGAGACCTTGCGGCCGACCCAGCTCTCGTGCAGCGGCAGCTGCAGGACGGCGACGGCTCCGGACGGCTCCCGCCACGCGGTGGCCACGCCTTCCGGCAGCAGCATCCGCAGGAACCGGTCGGTCGTCCACGGCACGGTGGCCACGGTGGGGATCCCGAGGCGCTGGTAGACCTCGGCGCGCTTGGGGTCGTAGATGCGGGCGACGACGTGCGCCACTCCGAAGGTCTCCCGGGCCACCCTCGCCGAGACGATGTTGGAGTTGTCGCCGTTGGACACAGCGGCGAAGGCGCTGGCCTGCTCGATCCCGGCCTCTTCGAGGATGTCGCGGTCGAAACCGTTGCCGGTGACCTGCTGGCCGCGGAAGTCCCGTCCGAGGCGGTGGAACGACTGCGGATCCTTGTCCACGACCGCCACCGTGTGATCGAGCCGTTGCAGGGCGGCGGCCAGGGAGGCCCCGACCCGTCCGCAGCCCATGATCACCACGTGCACGACTCTTGTCTCCTCGCTGCGGGTTGAGCTCGTGTGCGCTGACGACGACGCAGTTCAGTCGCCGTTCGACCGTACCCGGACGGGTGCCGTCTGGTTGCTCCAGCGGCCCGTCGGATGCGGGCTGGTGCACCGTACCGGGTGAAGGCCTCTGAAAGGGATCGTGGCACCCCGGATGTGACCGCCGGAGCAATTCCCGAGCCCGCGTGCACCGGTCGCGTTCCCCGAGCGCTTACGCTCTGCACCGTGTCCAAGCTCGCAACCGCGGCGAAGCGGCTGATCGTCGGTCGGCCGTTCCGCAGTGACCGCCTTTCGCACACCTTGTTGCCCAAGCGGATCGCGCTCCCGGTGTTCTCCTCCGACGCGATGTCGAGCGTGGCCTACGCGCCCGAGGAGATCCTGCTCGTCCTGTCGGCGGCAGGGATTTCCGCGTACGCGGTCAGCCCGTGGATCGGGATCCTGGTCGCGCTGGTGATGATCGCCGTGGTTGCCTCGTACCGGCAGAACGTGCACGCCTACCCCTCCGGTGGCGGTGACTACGAGGTCGCCACCGCCAACCACGGCCGGCGCTGGGGTCTGGTGGTGGCCAGCGCGCTGCTGGTCGACTACATCCTCACGGTGGCCGTCTCGATCTCCTCGGCCGCCGCCAACATCGGCTCGGTGATCCCGTTCGTCGCCCAGCACAAGGTGCTGTTCGCGGTCGGAGCGATCGCCCTGCTGACCGCGCTGAACCTGCGCGGGATCCGCGAGTCCGGGACGCTGTTCGCGATCCCCACCTACGCGTTCGTCATCGGCGTGCTGGGCATGATCGCGTGGGGCTTCTTCCAGTCCACGTTCCTGGGCACCGACCTGCGCGCCGAGAGCGCGGGATTCCACCTCGTCGAGGAGGAGGGGCAGCTGGCCGGAGTGGCCTTCGCCTTCCTGATCCTGCGGGCGTTCTCCTCGGGCAGCGCGGCGCTGACCGGTGTGGAGGCCATCAGCAACGGCGTGCCCGCGTTCCGCAAGCCCAAGTCCCGCAATGCGGCGACCACGCTGGCGCTCATGGGCGGCCTCGCGGTCCTGATGTTCCTGGGCCTGATCATGCTGGCCAAGACGACCGGCGCGGTCGTCGCCGAGGACCCGGCTCACCAGCTGGTCGGCGCCCCGGACGGCTACCAGCAGAAGACGTTGATCGCGCAGCTGGCCGGTGCCGTGTTCGCCGGTTTCTCGCCGGGCGTGTGGTACCTGGTGTTCTTCACCGGGCTCATCCTGGTCCTGGCCGCCAACACGGCCTTCAACGGCTTCCCGGTGCTGGGATCGATCCTCGCCCAGGACCGGTTCCTGCCGAGGCAGCTGCACACCCGCGGCGACCGGCTCGCCTACTCCAACGGCATCCTGTTCCTGGCCTTCGGCGCCATCATCCTGGTGTTCGCCTTCGAGGCCGAGGTCACGCGGCTGATCCAGCTCTACATCGTGGGCGTGTTCGTCTCGTTCGTGCTCAGCCAGAGCGGCATGATCCGGCACTGGAACCGGTTGCTGCGCAACGAGGACGACCCGATGGCGCGGCGCAGGATGCGCAGGGCTCAGGCGACCAACGCCTTCGGCCTGTTCATGACCGCGAGCGTGCTGGTGATCGTGCTGATCACCAAGTTCACCCACGGCGCCTGGATCGCGATCGCCGTCATGGCCGCCATCTACGTGCTGATGACCGCGATCCGCAAGCACTACGACCGGGTGGCCGACGAGCTGGAGGAAGCCGAGACCGACAGGGTCCTGCCCTCCCGGAACCACGCGCTGGTGCTGGTCTCCAAGCTGCATCTGCCGACGATGCGGGCCATCGCCTACGCCCGGGCCACGCGGCCGGACGAGCTGGAAGGTGTCACCGTCAACGTCGACGAGGAGGACACCCGGGCTCTGACCGCCGAGTGGGAGCGGGAGAACCTGCCGCTGCCGCTGAAGGTCCTCGAATCGCCGTACCGGGAGATCACCCGCCCGGTGCTGGAGTACGTCAAGCGCATCCGCCGGGACAGCCCGCGCGACGTCGTCACGGTGTTCATCCCCGAGTACGTCGTCGGGCACTGGTGGGAGCAGCTGCTGCACAACCAGAGCGCGCTGCGCCTCAAGAGCAGGCTGCTGTTCCAGCCGGGAGTGATGGTCACCAGCGTGCCGTGGCAGCTGGCGTCGTCCACGAGGGTGCGAGCACAGCGAATCACCTCGATGCCCGGTGCGACGCGCCGAGGCCTCGGGGGCAATGGAAAGGGAAACGGTGACCGAAAAGCCGGACTGGACCGGTAGGCGCCTGGAGGTCGAAGTCGGCCCGGTGGCCCACGGAGGCCACTGCGTGGCCCGCTACGAGGGTCGAGTGGTGTTCGTCCGCCACGCCCTGCCGGGGGAGAGCGTGATCGCCGAGGTCACCGAGGACAACGGCGGCGGTTTCTGCCGCGCTGATGCCGTCGAGGTGCGCGAGGCGGCGCCGGGCCGGGTCGCGCCGCCGTGCCCGCTGGCCGACATCGCGCTGGGCAAGGACCGCTGCGGCGGCTGCGACTTCCAGCACGCCGACGGCGAGACGCAGCGCGAGCTCAAGGCCGCGGTGATCACCGAACAGCTGCAGCGCCTCGCTGGCCTGGACTGGCCGGTCCAGGTGCGCGAGCTGCCCGGCGGCCTGCTGCGCTGGCGCACTCGCGCCCGGCTGGCGGTCGACCGCAAGGGCAACGCGGGTTTCCGCCCGAACCGCAGCCACCGGGTCATCCCGGTCGCCGACTGCCCGATCACCGTCGAAGGTGCCGTGGAGGCGCTCGCCGACCGCCGCTGGCGGCCCGGCGCGGAGCTGACCGTCGCCGCCGACGGCGAGGGCGAGCTGCACGTCACAGCCCTGGACCGCAAGCCGCAGCGGCGCGGGCGCCAGCAGGCCGTGGCCCGGCAGGTCTCCGGCAGCGGCGTGGCGCACGAGAAGGTGCGGGGACGCGGTTTCGACGTCGCCGCGCAGGGCTTCTGGCAGGTGCACAGGGAAGCGCCGGAGACCTTCGCCGAGGTCGTCGCCCGCTTCGCGGCGGCCCCCGCCGGCGGCGTCGCCTGGGACCTCTACGGAGGCGTGGGCCTGTTCGCCGCGGACCTCGCCGAGCAGGTCGGGCCGACCGGTTCGGTGCTGCTGGTGGAGTCCTCGAACCGCGCGGTGGAGGACGCGGTCGCCAACCTGCGCGACCAGCCTCAGGTGGCCTTCCGGGCGGGCACCGTCGAGCGCGTCCTCGACGACGAGGAGCTGGAGTCCCCGGACGTGGTCGTCCTCGACCCTCCCAGGAAGGGCGCGGGACGTCAGGTCGTGGACGGCATCGCGGCACGCGAACCGGCCCGGATCGTGCACGTCGCCTGCGATCCCGCCGCGCTGGCCCGCGATGTCTCGCTGTTCGCGGACAGGGGTTACCGCATGGTCGAGCTGGAGGCGTTCGACGCCTTCCCGATGACGCACCACGTGGAATGCGTCGCGGTGTTCGAACCCGTCGCGGAGGGCGCCTGAGGGCAACGCGTCCGGGCTGCTCGTCGGGTACCTGCTCCAGTGCTTCCGCGCCGGCGACGGCGTTCCGCTTCCGCCGGTCGCAGCGCTGGACCTGGATCAGGTCCACCCGGGCTGAGCGCATCGTCCAGTGGGGCTGAGCTCGGCGGGCCGCTGCGGCTAGGGTTGCCGCGGTTGGAGGAGGTGGCCGGGTGTTCGGTGAGGTGCCAGGACGGGTCGACCCTCGGTCGGCCGACGTCGTCGGACGGCGTTGGGCGCGGGCGAAGCTGTTGCTGTCGGTGACGTGGCTCTGGTGCGCGGCGGAGGTCGTCGCATCCCTGCTCGCGTTGGGCTGGGTCCTGGCGGAAGGGCCGGACCTGCCGATGGTCGGGAGCCCGAAGCGGGGCGATCTGATCGGCCTCGCCGTCCTCGCGATCGCCCTGCTGCTCCCGATGCCGCTCGCCCGCTGGATCTCCGGGCGCGACGTGGACCGCATCGACTGGAGGCTCAAGCCGGACGGCTGGCTGATGTACGGGTTCGTCGTGGGACTCGCTCAAGCACTCGGTCTGGTGCTGGCGATCACCTACGTCGCCCCCTGGTGGGTCCGGATCCCGGTGGGAGTCATCGGGTTCGCGGTTCCGCTGGTGGCCACTCTCATGGCCCGGCGGACGATCCTCGCCGAGCCGTTGCGGGAGATCGGGGGCAGCGAGTTCGTCCTGACCAAGGCGCTGCGGTCGCCGCAGGGAGGGGACGAGGACTCCGTCAAGATCACCGGTGACGTGCTGCGGCTGTCCGCGCGCACGGCCGCCGGTCGACCCGCCGCCGGGGCGTCCACGAAGGACATCAAGATCACCGACATCACCGAGATCGGGGTGCGGCCGAGCCGTACCGAGGACGGGCCGTGGGCGCGGCTCTCCGACGGCCGCGGTGCCTCGCTGCCGGAGGGCGACATCGTCGTGATCCGCACCGGTACCGAAACCCAGCTGCTCCCAGCGGATCCGGCGCTCGCCGGGCTCCTGCGCGCCCGGGCCGCCCTGCACGGACGGGCGCCAGCACCCATCGAGGACGGAGCATGACCGCCGAACACATCCCGGAAGTCCTCCCGGCGCCGCCCGAGACGGGCACCGACGTCACCCCCGTTCCCGGGCGGTCGAGCGCGGCTCCGGAAACCGTTGCCGGACGCCAGGTCCAGGCCTTCGGACTCGGTGCTGCGGCGGTGGTGATGATCCCGCTGGGTTTCGTGCTCTGGGGCATGCGGGAGCTCGACACCGGCGCGGGGATCGCGGGTCTGGTCGGCATCGCCGTCGCGACCGCCGGGTGGCTCGCCGACGTGCGCACGCCACGGCGGTGGGCCGGGTGGGCGTTGCTGGCCGCGTTCTCGGCGGTCTACGTGAACCTCGCCCTGGCCCCGGCCGGGCTGCTCGCACTGCTCGCCGCGGTCGTGTGCCCGCTGATCGCTCGTGAAGCGCATCGTCGTTCCACCGCACCGGGTTTCGACCTCGCGGAGCGCGACGTCGAGGTCGGTTTCCCGCTCTACCGCCACCAGTCCGCGCGACTGCAGATCGGCCGCGACCGGGCCGTTCTCGCGCTCAAGCGCATGGCAGGTGGCGGGCACGTCGACCAGGCGATCCCGCTGGCCGAGGTGTCGATGGCCCAGCCCGGCGAGATCGTCACCGGTGATTCGTGGCCGCTGCCCGGCGAGACGCCGCTCCGGCTCGTGGAGGGGCCCGCCGTGCGGATCGTCGCGGGCAGGCAGCAGTGGATCGTCAACGTCGAGGACCCGAGGCTGGTGGCCGCGATCCTGCGCAGGCGCCAGTCAGCGGCCTGGTCGCAGCGGACCGGCCCGCAGGACCTCGGCTCCTGGCACGCGAAGCGGAAGTGGGCGGCGGCCCGGACCACGACCTTCCGGAACGGCCGGAAGTCCCAGTCCTACCTCATCTTCCGACCGCTGGTCGGCTTCTTCTCCGGCGTCCTGGGACTGATGCTGATCACCATGCTGATCGCGGGCGGCGACCTGGCGCCGAGCACGTGGCTCGCCGCCTGCGCGCTGCTGCTGATCGGAGCGTTCTTCGTGGTCAGCTGGTTGCGGCTGCGGCGGCGACTGGACTACGCCGAACTCCAGTCGCTCCCGCCGAACAGCCCGCCGTGGGGAGATCAGCGGCCGGACGTGGCGCCGATCCCCGGATGGCGGCCCTGGAGCTGACGCGGGTGGGGGAGCGGTCCCCGCACCCGCGCGCGGCTCAGCGCGGGCCCTCCGGCAGGTCCAGCTTCTCCGGACTCTGCTGCTCCTGCGCGTCAACCTCGCCGTAGGAGTTGTTGTTGACGTTGTTCGGCCCGCCGTCGATGTTGGCGTGCTGGCCGACCGTGCCGGAGTTGACGTTGTTGCTGTAGGGACTGTCCACATTGGCCCCGGAGACCGCGCCCTCGTCGGTCTCGAAGCGCCAGCCCTGGGTGTTGGACCCCGAGGTCCACTCACCGCCGCCGTCGGAGGTCGGACCGCGTCCGTTGCCCTCCCAAGTCGCGTTGAGGCCTTCGTGCCTGCTCTGCATTCCGCCGGTCGCTCCGGCGACGCCCCCGGAGATGGCTCCCGAGGTGAGGTCGTTGATCCCCGGCGCCTGACCGTGCAGGCCCTGGTTGATGGTGTTGCCGAGCATGCCCGACATCGAGCCGCGAGCGGCACCGTAGGCGGCGGCCTCGGTGAAGTTCTTCGTGGCGTTGCCCGCCAGGTCCTTGCCGACCTGCTGGCCGATGCCCGGCGCGAGCCCGTCCACGAGGCCACCCGCAAGACCGGCCGCGACGCCCGAGACCGCCGCGTTGCCGGTGTTGGACCAGTCCCAGCTCGTGCGGTCGCCCTTGGCGAACTGGAGGCCCTGGATCGCGCCGTCGACGCCGACGTTGATCGCGACGTTGAGCAGGACCTGCTGGGCGATCTTCTGCAGCAGCTGCTGGAAGAAGGTCCGGACCGTCAGCTGCGTCGCGGCCTGGGCGATCGGGATGCCCGCCGTGCTCGCACCGAAGGTCGCCACCGCCGAGGCGATCATCGCCGCGATCTGCGCGGCCAGGATGACCAGCGCGGCGATGATGCTGTACTTCGTGTACTCGACCTCCAGCGCCGCGTTGTCGGCTCCTTCGCCGAGCGCTTCGCAGAGCTTCTTCAGCTCCGGCAGGTGACCGGCGTCGCCGTTGCAGAAGTCCTTCATGAACTTCTCGAAGGCGTCGTGCGTGTCGCCCTTCATCGTGCCGAGCGCCGCCTGGACCGCACCTTCGGTCTCGCTGATGACGCCCTCGATGTCGGCGCCGCACTGCGTCCACGCCTCGGCGACCCTGCGCATCGCCGTCTCGTCGCCCTCGGGCCAGCTCGCGCCGACGACGATCGGGAACAGCCAGCTGACCTCGCCGGGAATCTCGATGCCCACGTCGTCCCCCTCAGCCCTGGCTCTTGATGCCGTCGGCATTCGCCTGATCGACGTCGTCCCAGGTGCGGGCGGTGGCGTCGAGCTCGCCCTTGACCTGGTGCAGCGCCTCGGCGACGCCCTTCATGCCGTCGGTGCCCTGCTGAGAACCGGGCTCGTAGTTCTTGGCGAACTCCTGACCGGCCTCGTCACCGCCCCAGCACTGGCCCTCCGCCTGCAGGACGCCGTTGAGCTTGGTCAGCGCCGACTCCAGCTTGTCCGCCGAGCCGTCGAACTTCGGTGAGGCGCCGCGCAGCGCCTCGGGGTCGACCTCGAATCCCATCACCAATCGTCCTTCCGGAAACGGGACCGGGGTTCGAAGTCGTCCCAGTCCTCCTGCACCGGCGGCTTGGACGCCCCTGAGGGGCGGTTCGGTTCCGGCATTTCGGGAGCGGCCGGGATCAGCTGGGACAGCGACGGCGCACCCGGGAACAGGTCCGGCAGATCGGGGACGTTCTCCTGGAGCGGCGCGACGGCTTCGTCGGCCTTCGCGCGGGCGGCCCGGGCCGCCGCTTGGGCTGTTTCGGTGAAGCTCGCGGCGAGTTTTTCCGGCGTGCTGGTCCGCAGCGCGGACGGCGACAGCGTTGTGTCGGTGACCACGCCAGCGGCGTTGACCCGGACGGTGACCAGACCGTCGGCGGAGGTGGCCTCGCCGGTCGCGGCGAGGG
The DNA here is from genome assembly GCF_054778355.1 of Saccharopolyspora tripterygii. Lineage (NCBI taxonomy): Bacteria > Bacillati > Actinomycetota > Actinomycetes > Pseudonocardiales > Pseudonocardiaceae > Saccharopolyspora > Saccharopolyspora tripterygii. Next base: position 142,858 of record NZ_BAAGZP010000004.1, read on the forward strand.
CGCTGGCCTGGGCTTCGTGCAACTGGGCAGTTTGCCGCTGCAACCCTTCGAGCATCGAGCTCACCTGCTCGCGCATCGCGGCGTTGCGCGCTTCGAGCTCCGCCTTGCGTCCGTCCGGACCAGTCATGTCGCCTCCACGTGGATCAGGTGAAAGGTAGCAACACCGGGCACTGGGTGGTACCGGCCGCGGGAAGGTCACACCAGCGGTTGAGCAGGGGGAGGAGGGCATCGTCGCCGGTGTGCGACCGCGCCCGGTAGCCGCGTGGCCCCTCCGTAGACTGGGGCGCACTATGCAGACGGAGCCAGGTTGCCGGCCAGGCCCCGGGATCGTGATTGTGACCGACCGGCACGACAAGCGAGGTGGAACACGGTGACGCTGCTGGGGTCCGTGCGCAGTCCGGCCGACGTCAAGCGCATGACGCACGCCGAATTGGCGGAGCTGGCGGAGGAGATCAGGGAGTTCCTGATCCAGAAGGTGTCGCGGACCGGTGGACATCTGGGGCCCAACCTGGGTGCGCTGGAACTGACCCTCTCGCTGCACCGGGTCTTCGACTCGCCGAACGACGCGATGGTGTTCGACACCGGCCACCAGGCCTACGTGCACAAGATCGTCACGGGCAGGCAGGAGGGCTTCGACCAGCTGCGCAAGCGGGACGGCCTGTCCGGCTACCCGTCGCGGGCCGAGAGCGAGCACGACTTCGTCGAGAACAGCCACGCCTCGACCGCGCTGTCCTACGCCGACGGGCTGGCCCGCTCGTTCCAGGTCACCGGTGCCGACCGGCACGCGGTCGCGGTCGTCGGCGACGGCGCGCTCACCGGCGGCATGTGCTGGGAGGCCCTCAACAACATCGCGGCCGACCCGGAGCGCCCGGTGGTCATCGTCGTCAACGACAACGGTCGCTCCTACGCGCCCACCATCGGCGGACTCGCCGAGCACCTGGCGGCGCTGCGGCTCAACCCCAGCTACGAGAAGGCCCTGGAGTCGGGCAAGCGCACGCTGCGCAAGATGCCCGTCGTGGGCCGCTCGCTCTACACCGGCCTGCACGCTGCCAAGAGCGGCATAAAGGACGCGATCAGCCCGCAGGTCATGTTCTCCGACCTCGGCCTGAAGTACCTGGGCCCGGTGGACGGCCACGACATGCGCGCGATGGAGTACGCGCTGCAGATGGCCAAGTCCTTCGGCGGACCGGTGATCGTGCACGCCGTGACCCGCAAGGGCAACGGCTTCGCCCCGGCCGAGAACGACGAGGCCGAGCAGATGCACCAGGTCAAGGTCATCGACCCGGAGACCGGTCTGCCCAAGAAGCCCGCTCCGAAGAGCTGGACCGACGTCTACGCCGACGAGCTGGTCGAGGTCGGTGCCGATCGATCCGACGTCGTGGCGATCACCGCCGCGATGCTGGGGCCGACCGGCCTGAAGAAGTTCGCCGAGGCGTACCCGGACCGCTGCTTCGACGTGGGCATCGCCGAGCAGCACGGCATGACCTCCGCCGCGGGCATGGCCATGGGCGGTCTCCACCCGGTCTTCGCGGTCTACTCGACGTTCCTAAACCGGGCGTTCGACCAGCTGCTGATGGACGTGGCCCTGCACAAGCAGCCGGTCACCGTGACGCTGGACCGCTCCGGCATCACCGGCGATGACGGGGCCAGCCACAACGGCATGTGGGACCTGTCGATCCTCGGCCTGATCCCGGGCATCCGGGTGGCGGCGCCGCGCGACGCCGTGACGCTGCGCGAGGAACTGCGCGAGGCCGTGGCCGTCGACGACGGGCCGACCGTGCTGCGCTTCTCCAAGGGCTCGGTGATCGAAGAGGTCCCGTCCGTGGAGCGGACCGGTGGTGTGGACGTGCTGCGCGCCGACGAGCGCAAGGACGTCCTGCTGGTGGCGGTCGGGGCGTTCGGCCAGCTCGCCGTGGCCGCGGCCGAGCGCCTGGCCGCGATGGGCGTGGGCGTGACCGTGGTCGACCCGCGCTGGGTCGTCCCGGTGCCCTCCAAGGTCGTCGAGATGGCCGCCGAGCACCGGCTGGTGGTCTCCCTCGAGGACTGCGGCCGGCACGGCGGCTTCGGCTCGTCGCTGGCCGCCGCCCTGCGCGACGCGGAGGTCGACGTGCCGCTGCGCGATCTGGCGGTGCCGAACAACTTCCTCCACCACTCCTCGCGCGAGGAGGTCCTGGCCGACCTCGGTCTCACCGAGACCGACATCGCCACCCGCATCAACGACTGGGTGACGAGCCGCCGCGGCGCGCAGCTCCGCGTCGCCACCGAAGCCGCCCACGGCTGATCTCGACCCCCGTTCGGACGGAGCTCCAAGGTGGTGGGGGTGGGGAAGTTTTCATGAAAACTTCCCCACCCCCACCACGGATCTCCACCGGAACCAGGCTGAAATCCGCTTCGTCCGGCCCTGACCTCGACTGGTGCGAGCGCCTGTTGTGGCAGGGTGGATTCGTGCGAATCCTGGTCGTGGAGGACGAGAAGCCGCTGGCCGACGCGGTGGCCCGAGGGCTCCGGCGCGATGGCATGGCCGTCGACGTCGCCTACGACGGTGAGAGCGGTCAGGAGAAGGCCGCGATCACCCGGTACGACGTCGTGGTGCTCGATCGCGACCTGCCCGGGATGTCCGGTGATGACCTGTGCCGCGACCTGGTCGGTTCGGGCGGGCTCACCAGGGTCATCATGCTGACCGCCTCGGGCACGGTCGCCGATCGCGTCGCCGGGCTGTCGCTGGGCGCCGACGACTACCTGGCCAAGCCGTTCGCGTTCCCGGAGCTGATCGCGCGCGTGCGCGCGCTGGGACGCCGCGCAACACCCGCGCAACCGCCGCTGCTGACCGCCGAGGACCTCGAACTGGACCCGGCGCGCCGGACGGTCACCCGCTCCGAAGGCGAGGTGGAGCTGACCCGCAAGGAGCTCGGCGTGCTGGAGGTGCTGCTGTCCGCGGGCGGCGCGGTGGTCAGTTCGGAGGAACTGCTGGAGCGGGTCTGGGACGAGAACGCCGACCCGTTCACCACCACCGTCCGGGTCACGATGATGACGCTGCGCAAGAAGCTCGGGGAGCCCGGCGTCATCGAGACCGTCGTCGGCTCCGGGTACCGGGTGCCTTCCGCGGCACGCACCGAGCACGCCAGGGGCTGATCGTGGGTGCGCTCACCCGGCGCGGACCGGGACTGCGGGTCCGGCTGACGCTGCTGGCGACCTCGCTGGTCGCCCTGGTCAGCGCGGTGCTGCTGTGGCTGGGCTGGGTGCTGGTCGGCAACGTCGTCGCCGCGGTTCCCCGGCTGCCCGCGGGCACTCCCGTGCGGGTCAGGGGTGTGGACGTTCCGGCGGAACTCCTCGGTGCGGCGCTGCGGGATTCGGCCCGGCAGCAGGTCCTGCTGATCGGCGGACCGGCGTTCGTCGCCGTGGTGGCCGCGGCCGCGCTGCTCGCGTGGCTGGTCACCGGACGGATGTTGCGGCCGCTGCAGGACGTCACCGACACGGCGCAGCGGCTGTCGGCCGAATCGCTGGACGAGCGAATCGCGCTGAGCGGCCCGCGCGACGAGGTCGCCCGGCTCGCCGACACCTTCGACGCGATGCTGGACCGGTTGCAGGCGGCCTTCGACTCCCAGCGCCGGTTCGTCGCCAATGCCAGCCACGAGCTGCGCACCCCGCTGTCGGTGGTGCGCACCGAGCTCGACGTGACGCTGTCGGACCCGAACGCCGACGAGGCCGAGCTGCGCCGGATGGCCGACGTCGTGCGCGAGGCCACCAGCCGCGCCGAACGCCTGGTGGAAGCCCTGCTGCTGCTGGCGCGCACCGAGGGCGTCGAACTCGCGGTGCGGGAGCCGGTCGATCTCACCGACGTCGTCGGCCGCGCGCTGCGCGCCGTCGAACCCGAGTCCCGCAGGCGCGCGCTGCGCGTGAAGCGGTGCACCGAGCCCGCTTTCGCGGTCGGAGATCCGGCGCTGCTGGAACGGGTGGCGGGCAACCTGCTGGAGAACGCGGTCCGGCACAACGTCGACGGGGGATGGCTGGAGGTCAGCACCGGCGCCGACCCGCGGTGGACGACGCTGCGCGTCGCCTCCTCGGGGCCGACGATCCCCCCGGAATCGGTGGACGCCCTCTTCGAACCGTTCCGGCGGGCCGGGGTCGCGCGCACCGCCCGCAACGGCACCGGGCTCGGCCTGTCCATCGTCCAGGCCGCCACCACCGCGCACCACGGCGAGATCCACGCCACCGCGCTGCCCGCGGGCGGCCTGGCGGTCACGGTCCAACTCCCCGTAGCCCCCTGAAGCGCCCGGGGCGGGTGCACGACCTCGACGAGGCCGTCAGCGCCGATGTTGCGCTCGTGCTGATCCCTCTCGTCACCGCGCGCCACCTTCGGGCCGCATGCTGCCGGTCTCCCCGTGCGACGACCTGGTGCGGGGTGATCGGCTGAGGAACGAGAACGGGGGCCGGAGCAGGTGCTCCGACCCCCGTTTCCGGTCTTCGCGCGTCAGGCGGGCAGCGAGGCCACACCCGGGGCGAGGAACCGCTTGCCGTTGACCCGCTCGGACACGCCGGCCCGGTCCAGGTACGGCGTGATGCCACCCAGCCAGAACGGCCAGCCGGCGCCGAGGATCATGCACAGGTCGATGTCCTGCGCCTCGGCCACGACGTCCTCGTCCAGCATGATCCGGATCTCCTCGGCCAGCGCGTTGAGCGCGCGGTCGCGGACCTCCTCGCTGGTCGAGACCTTGTCACCGGACTTCCACAGCGCGGCGACCTCGGGGTCGACGACCGTGTTGCCGGACTCGTCGAAGGTCCACACCGCGGACTTGCCCTCGTCGACGAACCGCTGCAGGTTGTCGCTGATGCCGAAGCGCTCCGGGAAGGCGGCGTGCATCGTGCCGTTGACGTGCTGAGCGACGGCCGGGCCGACGAGCTGCAGCAGCACCATCGGGCTCATCGGCAGACCCAGCTCTTCCACGGCGTTGTCGGCGACCTCGAAGGGCGTGCCCTCGTCGACGGCCGCGATGATCTCGCCCATGAAACGGGTCAGCAGGCGGTTGACCACGAACGCCGGAGCGTCCTTGACCAGCACGCTGGACTTCTTCAGCTGCTTGCCGACGCCGAACGCGGTGGCCAGCGACGCGTCGTCGGTCTTCTCCCCGCGCACGATCTCCAGCAGCGGCAGCACCGCGACCGGGTTGAAGAAGTGGAAGCCGACGACCCGCTCCGGGTTGTTGAGCTTCGAGGCCATCTCCGTGATCGACAGCGAGGAGGTGTTGGTCGCCAGGATCGCCTCGGGGGAGACGTGCTGCTCCAGCTCGGCGAACACCTTCTGCTTGACCGTCATCTCCTCGAAGACGGCCTCGATGACGAAGTCGGCGTCGGCGAAGGCCTTCTTGTCCAGCTCGCCGGTCACCAGGCCCTTGAGCCGGTTGGTGGCATCCGGCGACAGACGGCCCTTGCCCGCGAGCTTGTCGATCTCGCCGTGGATGTAGGCGACGCCCTTGTCGATGCGCTCCTGGTCGATGTCGGTGATGACCACCGGCACCTGCAGGCGGCGCACGAACAGCAGCGCCAGCTGACCGGCCATCAGACCGGCGCCGACGACGCCGACCTTGGAGACCTTGCGGGCCAGCTGCTTGTCCGGCGCACCGGCAGGCTTCTTGGCGCGCTTCTGGGCCAGGTCGAAGGAGTACAGGCCGGCGCGCAGCTCGTCCGACATCAGCGCGTCGGTGAGCGCCTCGGTCTCGGCTGCGTAGCCGGCGTCGAGGTCGTTGTTGCGGGCCAGCTCGATGAGCTCCACCGTCTTGGTCACCGCGGGCGAGGCGCCCTTGGTGCGGGAGGAGACGATCTCCTTGGCGCGAGCCACGGCGTCGTCCCAGCCCTTGCCTCGGTCGATCTCCGGGCGCTCGACGGTCTTCTCGCCGTTGACCACGCGGGTCAGCCAGCGCACCGACTCCTCGAGGAAGTCAGCGCCTTCCAGCAGCTCGTCGAAGATGCCCAGCTGCAGGCCCTTCTTCGGGTTGAGCATCTTGTTCTGGCTCAGCGCGTTCTCGATGATCACCGTCACGGCCGCGTCCGGGCCGATCAGGTTCGGCAGCAGCTGCGTGCCGCCCCAGCCCGGGAACAGGCCCAGGTAGCACTCCGGGAACGCGATCGCGCCCGCGTTGGAGGCCACGGTCCGGTAGTGGCAGGACAGCGCCAGCTCCAGGCCACCGCCGAGGGCGGCGCCGTTGACGAAGGCGAACGTCGGGATCGTCGACTCGGTGAGCCGGCGGAACACGTCGTGGCCGGTCTGCGCGATGGCCTGCGCGTGCTCGCGCTGCGACACCTGGCCGACGCCCGTGAGGTCCGCGCCGACGGCGAACACGAACGGCTTGCCGGTGACCGCGATCGCGGCCGGCTCAGCGGCGAACGCCTCGTCCAGCGCGGCGTTCAGGCTGCTCAGGCCACCCGGGCCGAAGGTCGACGGCTTGGTGTGGTCGTGGCCGTTGTCGATGGTGACGAGCGCGAGCTTGCCGGTCAGACCGGGAACGTCGACGAGGCGGGTGTACGCCTTGGTCACGACCTCGTCGGGGAACAGGGACGCGAAGTCAGTCACTGCTCGCCTCCTGCGTTGTAGTTCGGGTTCTCCCAGATGACCGTTCCGCCCATGCCGATGCCGATGCACATGGTGGTGATGCCGTACCGGACCTCGGGGTGCTCTTCGAAGTGGCGGGACAGCTGCGTCATGAGCCGCACGCCGGAGGAGGCCAGCGGGTGGCCGCAGGCGATCGCGCCGCCCCACGGGTTGACCCGCGGGTCGTCGTCGGCGATGCCGAAGTGCTCCAGGAAGGCCAGCACCTGCACGGCGAAGGCCTCGTTGATCTCGAACAGGCCGATGTCGTCGATGGTCAGCCCGGCGCGCTGGAGCGCCTTCTCGGTGGCCGGAACCGGGCCGACGCCCATGACCTCGGGCTCGACACCGGCGAAGGAGTAGCCGACCATGCGCATGCCGATCGGCAGGCCCAGTTCCTTCGCGGTCTCGGCGTCGGCGAGCAGGGCACCGGTCGCGCCGTCGTTGAGGCCCGCGGCGTTGCCCGGGGTGACCCGGCCGTGCGGGCGGAACGGCGTCTTGAGACCGGAGAGGTTCTCGACCGTGGTGCCCGGGCGCGGCGGCTCGTCCGTGGTGGCCAGGCCCCAGCCCTCGTCGGAGCGGGTGGAGACGGCGACCAGGTCCGGGCTGATCTTGCCTGCCTGCTGCGCCTCGTCGTAGCGCTTCTGGCTCAGCGCCGCGTACGCGTCGGTGCGCTCCTTGGTCAGCGACGGGTAGCGGTCGTGCAGGTTCTCCGCGGTGGAGCCCATGACCAGCGCCGACGGGTCGACGATCTTGTCCGACACGAAGCGCGGGTTGGGGTCGGCGCCCTCGCCCATCGGGTGGTTGCCCATGTGCTCGACACCGCCGGCGATGACGACGTCGTAGGCGCCGAAGGCGATACCGCTGGACACGGTGGTCACGGCGGTCATGGCGCCTGCGCACATGCGGTCGATGGCGAAGCCCGGCACGGACTTGGGCAGCCCGGCCAGCAGCGCGGCCGTGCGGCCGATGGTCAGGCCCTGGTCACCGATCTGGGTGGTCGCGGCGATGGCGACCTCGTCGATGCGCTCCGCGGGAAGTTCCGGGTGGCGGCGCAGCAGCTCTCGGATGACCTTGACGACCATGTCGTCCGCGCGCGTCTGGGCGTACTGGCCCTTCGAACCGGCCTTGCCGAACGGCGTGCGTACGCCGTCGACGAAGACCACGTCCCGAACCGCTGGGCGGCTGCGGCTGTCGGCGGGTGCCGACGCAGGTGCGGCCACGGCGTGCTCCTCACTGGCTTGGTGGATGGTGCTCGGCCGGGATCCGCGAGGCGCGGGGCCTTACCGGCCGGTAACCGCACTCTAGCGCTTATTACCCACCGGTAACCACGTGCCCGCCACTGTCGGTTGTCTCACATGCTGACCAGCCCGGACGGTGGGAGAGGTTCTCACGAGAACTTCCCCGGACCCGGCGAACCCGATCTTTCCCCGGGGGGCGGCTTCGCGCTCGGCGAGGCAGTTCCCAGTTTTAGTCCAAACCGAGCCATGATCATGTCCGAAATGTCGGCTCAGTTTGGGCTAAATGTGATGTCCGGGGAGGTTGTCCCGGTGGGTTGTCCGTAGACAGGTGAAGGCCTC